>DASQLJ010000422.1:0-4102 GCA_035630095.1 Longimicrobium sp. | reverse complement strand
GCGCGGCCGATCACCGAGGTGGACGTGAGCGGCATCGGCAAGGAAGGCGACGTGGTGGGCCCCGTGGACGCGTCGGACACGCGCGCGCCCACCGGCAACACCACGCCCGCCCCGCCCACGCCCGAGCCGGCGCCGGTGGCCCCGACGCCCGAGCCCGAGCCGGTGAGCAACGAGCCGATGGCCGAGAGCGCCGTGGACGTGCGCCCCTCGCTGCGCAACGCCGACGACGTGCAGCGCCAGCTGGAACGCGTCTACCCGCCGTCGCTGCGCGACGCGGGCGTGACCGGGCAGACGATCCTCCAGTTCGTGATCGACGAGAACGGCCGCGTGGAGCCGGGCTCGGTGGAGATCGTGTCGTCGTCGAACGACGAGTTCGCGGCCGCCGCGCGCCGCATCGTGGGCTCCATGCGGTTCAGCCCCGCCAAGTCGGGCGGGCACACCGTGCGGGTCACCACCACGCTCCCGGTGAGCTGGACCATCGGGCGCTGATCGGGCCCGCTGGAGCGTGATCGCGAGCGGCCGTCCGGAGTCTCCGGGCGGCCGCTCGGCTTGCTTCGGCCTGTCGAACATCAGGATCGGACGCCGTTCGCGCCCGAGCGGCGGATTGCGTCGCGGCGGCGGGGGCGGCAGGTTGCGCGCTCGTCCACCGTCTACCCCGATCCCGTGCCGAATTCCGTGAGCGCCTACCAGCAGCCGCTCGACCGCCTGATGAAGCTGGGCGCCGAGCCCGCCCGCCGCCGCACCTGGCCCGACTACCGCCACCTTGGCCTCACCGAGCGCCACGTTCCCGCGCTGATCGCCATCGCCACCGACCCCGCGCTGCACGCCGCCGAGGAGAAGGACCCGGCCGGCTGGGCGCCGGTGCACGCCTGGCGCGCGCTGGGCCAGCTCGGCGATCCGTCGGCCGCGCAGCCGCTGCTGGGTCTGCTGGACCGCGAGATCGACAACGCGTGGGTGGAGGAGGAGGTCCCCGGCGTGCTGGGGATGCTGGGCCCCGCCGCGCTCGCCGGCGCCACCCTGCGGCTGTTCGACGACGCGTACGACGAGGCGGTGCGCGTCGCCGCCGCGCGCGTGATCGCCGAGGTGGCGCACGAGTATCCCGAGCGGCACGACGAGGGGGTGGCGCTCCTCGCCAAGCAGCTCGAGGACTGGAAGCACCAGGGCGCCGGGTTCAACGCGATCCTGGTGGGGTACCTGGCCGGGCTGGGCGCGACGGACGCCGCGCCGCTGATGGAAGCCGCGTTCGCGGCGGGCGCGGTGGACCTGGCGGTGAACGGAGACTGGGAAGACGTGCAGGTGCAGTTGGGACTGCTGGAGCAGCGCACCACCCCGCCCACGCCGTGGAGCCCCATCGACCCGGAGATGGACGACGCGCCGCTCTCCGGCCGCGTCGCGCCGGCCGGCGCCGGCGGCAGCGCCAAGGCCCGCCAGCGCCGCAAGGCGCAGAAGCAGGCCCGCAAGCGCAACCGGAAGAAGTAGCGCGCGTTCGATCCGTCCGCCGCTTGCCTGCCGCGGCCGGTCAGCGTGCCGGCTGCGGTGCCGCGGCCCGCCGCGGCACCGAGTTCAGCTGCGCGGGGACGGTGCGCAGGTAGCGGTAGATGGCGCGCAGGTCGTCGTCCGTCATCCGGCGGTACTCGCGCCAGGGCATGAAGGAGTGCAGCGTGTCGCCGCGCGGGTTCACGCCCGTGCGCAGGGTGCGCAGGAAGTCGTCCTCGCTCCACCGGCCGGTCCCCGTCTCCGGGTCCGGCGTCAGGTTCGCGGGGTTGGCGGGGAAGCCCTTCGGCGGCGTGGCGTCGCCCGCGTACAGGCGGTCGCGGTCGTGGGCCTGCTGCAGCCCGCCGCGCGGCGTGTGGCAGTCGGCGCAGAGGGCGGGGCCGTCGGCCAGGTAGCGCCCGTACTCCGCCGTGGGCCCGCGCGGCGGCGCCGCGGCGACCCGGGTGCGCTCGGGGTGCAGGAAGAGCACCCTGGCCATGCGGTAGACGAGGTTCGGCCGGTTCGTCAGCGGGTTGCTGACCGGCGGCAGGCTCTTGAGATACGTCGCCACGGCGAGCGCGTCGGCGTCGCTCATCCCCGACAGCCATTGGTACGGCATCACGGGCGCGAGCAGGTGCCCCTCGCGGTCGTTGCCGTTGCGGATCGCACGGACGATCTCGGCCAGGCTCCAGGCGCCCAGCCCCGTGGCCGCGTCGGGCGTGAGGTTGGCGGCGCGCACGGTGCCCAGCCGCCAGTTGCTGAACGTCATCCCCCCGCTCAGCGGCCCGTCCACGTTGCGTTTGGGATCGGCCGCGTGGCAGTGGCCGCACACCGACACGTTGCGCACCACGTACTCGCCCCGCGCGACCAGCGCCGCCCGGTCCGCCCCCGCGACGGGCCCCAGCTCCGGCAGCGGCACCGTCCCGCCGCCGCACGCCGCGAGTGCGACGAGCAGCGCCCCCGCGGCCGCCGCCCGGAATCGAAATCGAAGGGGATACACACGCGCCTCCCGTCCAGGGGTACGCCCTCGCCCGCAACGCAGGCAGGTGCGGCAAAGTGCGCGCCGGTATACAGATGTCTCGTAGTCGGGCTGATCGGGTTGATCCGTCTGCCTCACGATTTAGCGGTGGACGAGGCTGATATCAATCTCTACTTGGCTTGGGGGTGCTGCGGGTCGATGAGATTCGCCCGGATTCCATCCATCGCTGCCCACGGAACGCGATCCGACGGTGCGGCGACGGCGTGCGGTTGCGAGACACCGCAGTCAGACATGTCGCGGAGTGCGACGGGACCATGGTTTCCTCGAGATGCGGATGATGACGTGCCTCGGGGCGGTTGACACCGGCAGAAAGGTCCGGCTATTTACGCGGGAACCAGATCATTGGGGGGTGCATGACCGGCAGTGCGAACGAGCCCGCACCGCGCAAAAAGACTGGCTCTCCGGCGCTGGAGGCGATCTGCGAGCCCGAGTGGCTGGACTGGTACCGCCTCACACCGCAGGAGCGGTGGGCCGAGAGCGCGCGTTTGTGGGACGTCTTCAGAACCCTCGGAGGGTCACTTGACCCGGAACCCGATCACCAGAGTCCTTTCTATTCTCCAGAAGAACGACGTTCGCTTCCTTCTGATGGGCGGGCAGGCGTGCGTCTTGTACGGCGCAGCGGAGTTTAGTCGCGACATCGACGTCTCCGTTGTCGCGTCGCATCACAACCTGGAACGTCTTGCCGCCGCGCTCGCAGAGTTGCAGGCCTCGGTGATCGCAATTCCGCCGTTCGATGCGCGGTATCTGGAGCGAGGGCATGCGGTACATTTCCGCTGTGGCGATCCAGAAGCAGAGCTCATCCGCCTCGACGTAATGTCGAAGATGCGAGGAGTCGACACATTTGAGGATCTGTGGGAACGCCGCACCACATTCCCCCTGGAGGACGGATTCGAGGTCCCGCTCCTGTCACTTCCCGATCTGGTCGCCGCAAAGAAAACGCAGCGCGACAAGGACTGGCCGATGATTCGGCGCCTGGTCGAGACGAACTACGACGACTTCTACAACGAATCCTCAGCCGAGCGAATCCGCTTTTGGCTCGCCGAGCTTCGCACGCCGGACCTGTTGCTCGAAGTGGTGATGCGATTTTCCGAGGAGGCACGCCGGATGGCGAGCGAGCGAGCCGCCGTCGCCGCAGCGCTCGCGGGCGACGTGACCGCCGTGGAGAACGCGCTCGACGAAGAGATGGCGCGCGAGCGAGAAGCAGACCGGGAATATTGGGCTCCGCTTCGGCAGGAACTTGAGCAACTCCGCCTGCTTCGGAACAGGAACTGAGGCGGGTATCACCGGCGCACGGGGATTGCAGGCAGCGCGATGGTCGCGAACGGCAGCTTCACGGCTGCCGTTCGCGTACGTGGCGAGGGAGAGACATTGAACCGGGAAGGACGCCAGGAATGGGATCGAACACGGCGGACGCGACTGCGGCGGGAACGCTGAGCCTGGGCGGCGACATGCCGGTGAACCGCATGGGCTTCGGCGCCATGCGCATCACGGGGAAGGGGATCTGGGGGCCGCCGGAGGACCGCGAGGAGAGTCTGCGCGTGCTCAAGCGCGCGCTGCAGCTGGGGGTGAACCTGATCGACACGGCCGATT
>DASQLJ010000421.1:0-7296 GCA_035630095.1 Longimicrobium sp. | reverse complement strand
CTCCTCCGCCTCGCCGGCGGGCGCCTCGTAGCCGCGCCGCGCGAAGGCGTCGCCGTCGGGCGCGGGGAGCGCGCGGCGGTCCACCTTCCCGTTGGGCGTCAGCGGCACGGCGTCCAGCCGCACGTACGCGGCCGGCACCATGTGCTCCGGCAGCCGCTCGGCGAGGTGCGAGCGCAGCGCCTGCGCGTCGGCCCCGTCCCCGCCCACGTAGTAGGCCACCAGCCGCTTCTCCCCCGCCCCCTCGCCGCGCGCCGCCACCACCCCCGCCTCCACCGCCGGGTGCTCGCCGAGCCGCGCCTCGATCTCGCCGAGCTCGATGCGGTAGCCGCGCACCTTCACCTGGTCGTCGTCGCGGCCCAGGAACTCGAGCGTCCCGTCCGCCAGCCAGCGGCCCAGGTCGCCGGTGCGGTACAGCCGCGCCCCCGGCTCGCCGCCGAAGGGGTCGGGGACGAAGGCCGCGGCCGTGCGGGCCGGCCGGCCGAGGTAGCCGCGCGCCACCCCAGCGCCGCCCAGGTAGAGCTCGCCGGCCACGCCCACCGGCGCCGGCTCCCCCGCGCCGTCCAGCGCGTAGACGCGCGTGTTCGCCACTGGCCGGCCGATGGAGACGCGGCCTTCCGCCTCGTCCGGCGTGCAGCGGCGGCCGGTGGCGGCCACGGTGGCCTCGGTGGGGCCGTACATGTGGTGCAGCGACGCGTGCGGGAGCCGCTCGTGGAAGCGCCGCGCGAGCCCGGGCGGCAGCCCCTCGCCGCCGCAGAGCACCCGCCGCAGCGCCGCGCACTCCGCCAGCTCCGGGCGCTCCAGCAGGATCTGCAGCATCGACGGGTTGAAGTGCGCCGCGCCCACCCGCTCGCCGCGGACCAGCGCCGCCAGGTAGTCGGGATCCTGGTTCCCGCCGGCGCGCGCCAGCACCAGCCGCGCGCCCACGGCGAGCGGCCAGAAGATCTCGCGCACCGACACGTCGAAGCTGTACGACATCTGCTGCAGCATCGCCTCGTCCGCCCGCAGCGCCCACGCCTCCTGCGCCCAGGCGAGCCGGTCCACCACGTTGCGGTGCTCCACCGCCACGCCCTTGGGCTTCCCCGTCGATCCGGAGGTGTAGATGACGTAGGCCAGGTGGCGCGGAGTCAGCCCCGCGCGCTCCGGATTCACGTCCGGCGCGTCCTCCCACGCCCCCAGCCCGTCGCCGTCGATGTCGAGCACCGGCACGTCCACGCCGGCGAACAGCCCGTCGAGCGCCCCGTCCGCCGCGGCCTGCGCCACCACGGCGGCCGGCGCGCTGTCGTCCAGCATGAAGCGCAGCCGCTCCACGGGGTACGCCGGGTCCAGCGGGACGTACGCCCCGCCCGCCTTCAGCACCGCGAGCAACGCCACGATCATCCCCGGCCCGCGCTGCACGCAGACCGCTACCCGTGAGTCGGGGCCGACGCCCAGGCCGACCAGGCGGTGCGCCAGCCGGTTCGCGCGCCGGTTGATCTCCGCGTAGCTCAGCGCCGCGCCCTCGAACACCACCGCGACCGACTCGGGCGCGCGCGCCGCGTGGGCTTCGAACAATTGGTGGATGCAGACGGGCGCGGGGTAGCGGACGTCCGTGTCGTTCCATCCCTCCACCACCTGCCGGCGCTCCGCCGCGGGGAGCAGCGCCAGGCGCTCGACCGCGCGGTGCTCGCCGGCCGCCATCTCCTCCAGCGCGCGCTGCAGGTAGCCGAGGAAGCGCTCAACCGTGGCCCGCTCGTACAGCGCGGCCGCGTAGGTGAGCACGCCCACGATGCGGCCGCCCTCCTCCCACAGCGTCAGCGCGAGGTCGAGCTTGGCGGTGTCGTGCGATTCCGCCTGCACGGTGCCCAGGGTGAGCCCGGGGAGCGCAAGCGCGCCGCGCGGCACGTTCTGCCAGGTGAACATCACCTGGAAGAGCGGGCTGTGCGCCAGGCTGCGGACGGGCTGCACCCGCTCCACCACCTGCTCGAAGGGGATGTCCTGGTTCCCCTGTGCTTCCAGCGCGCGCGCCTTCACCCGCCCCAGCAGCTCCGCCACCGTCGGCGAGCCGGAGAGGTCCAGCCGAACGGCCAGGGTGTTGATGAAGAAGCCGATCAGCCCCTCGATCTCCGCACGCCCCCGGTTGGCCGTCGGCGTGCCGATCACGAGGTCCGTCTGCCCCGAGAGCCGGCCGAGCACCGCCGCCCAACCGGCGAGCAGCGTCATGAACAGCGTGGTCCCCTGCCGGCGGCCGAGCGCCTTCAGCCCCATCGTCAGCGCTTCGTCCAGCGCGACCGGGACGGTGCCGCCGGCGGGGTCCTGCCGCGCGGCGCGGGGACGGTCGACGGGCAGCTCCAGCACCTCGGGGGCGCCGGCGAGCGTGCGCTCCCAGTACGCCGCCTGCCGCTCCAGCACCTCGCCCGCGATCCAGCGCCGCTGCCACGCGGCGTAGTCGGCGTACTGCACGGGGAGCGGGGGAAGCGGATCGGCGCGGCCGCCGCGGTAGGCGCCGTAGAGCACGCCCAGCTCGTGCACCAGCACGCCCATCGACCACGCGTCGGTGACGATGTGGTGCAGGGTGAGCAGGAGCACGTGGTCGTCCGCCGCGACGCGCACCAGGCGCCCGCGCACGAGCGGCCCGTGGGCGAGGTCGAACGGCACCTCGGCCTCTTCCTCCATCACCCGGCGCAGCCCGGCCTCCGGATCTGCATCCCCGGACACGTCGTGGTCCAGCAGGTGGAAGAGGCTCTCCTCCGGCGGGGTGATGCGCTGCTCCGGGGCGCCGTCCACCACCGGGAAGGCGGTGCGCAGCGACTCGTGGCGCGCCACCACGCCGTCCAGCGCGCGGGCCAGCGCGGCGCGGTCGAGCTCGCCGTGCAGCCGCAGCCGCCGGCGCACGTGGTAGGTGCCGCCGAAGCCGCCGAGCTGCTCCAGGAACCAGAGCCGCTGCTGCGCGAACGACAGCTCCATCCGCCCGCCTCGCGCCACCGGCTCGATCGGCGGCAGCTCGGCGGACGCGCCGGAGGCCAGCCCGCGCGCGAAGTCCGCCAGCACGGGCCGCTCGAACACCTGGCCCAGCGCCACCTCCACGCCCAGGAGCCGGCGCACGCGCGAGATCACCCGCACGGCCAGCAGCGAGTGCCCGCCCAACTCGAAGAAGTGGTCGCGGCGGCCCACCCGCTCCACGCCCAGCATCTCGGACCAGAGCTCCGCCAGCGCCGTCTCCGTCTCCCCCACCGGCGCCTCGTAGGCGCGGGTGGCGTACGCGGCGCCGTCCGGCGCGGGGAGCGCCTTGCGGTCGAGCTTGCCGCTGGGGGTGAGCGGGAGGCGTTCGAGGTGAACGTACGCCGCGGGGAGCATGTACTCCGGGAGACGCTCGGCGAGATGCGCGCGCAGCGTCTCGGCCTCGATCATCCGCCCAGCGACGTAGTAGGCGACCAGACGCGTGTCGCCGGGCGCGTCCTCGCGCGCGGTGACCACTGCCTCGCGCACGGCGGCGTGGTCGGCCAGGCGCTGCTGGATCTCCTCCAGCTCCACGCGGAAGCCGCGCACCTTCACCTGGAAGTCGCTCCGGCCGAGGAACTCGATCAACCCGTCGGCGCGGTGCAGCGCGCGGTCGCCGGTGCGGTACATCCGCGCTCCCGCCACGCCGCCGAAGGGATCGGGGGCGAAGCGCTCGGCCGTCAATCCGGGGCGATTGAGATACCCGCGCGCCACGCCCGCCCCACCGATGCAGAGCTCGCCGGCCACGCCCACCGGCACCGGCTCGCCCGCCGCGTCCAGCAGGTAGACGCGCACGTTCGCCGTCGGCCGGCCGATGGGGACGCGCGCCTCGGCGTCGCCCGGCGCGCAGACCGGCGCGGCGACGGCGGTGGCGGCCTCGCTGGGGCCGTAGAGGTTGGAGAGGACCGCCCACGGCAGGCGTTCCTGGAAGCGCGCGACCAGCGCCGCCGGCAGCAGCTCGCCGCCGCAGAGGACGCGCGTCAGCCCCGTCAGGCTCCCGACGGCCGGATGCTCCAGCAGGAGCTGCAGCATCGACGGCACCAGGTTCACCGTGCCCACCCGCTCGCGGCGGATGACGTCGACCAGGTAGTCGGGATCCTTGTGCCCCTCCGGCCGGGCCATCACCACCCGCGCGCCCGCCATCAGCGGCCAGAACAGCTCGCGCAGCGACCCGTCGAAGCCGAGCGAGGTCTTGCACAGCATCGCGTCGCCCGGCGCGAGCGGCCACGTCCGCTGTCCCCACGTCAGTCGATTGACCACGGACCCGTGCGCGACGGCGACGCCCTTGGGCCGGCCGGTGGAGCCGGAGGTGTAGATCACGTACGCCAGGTGCCCGGGCGCGAGGCCATCGGGCGCGGGATTCGTCTCCCGTCCCCCCGCCCACGCCGTGGACGCGTCGAGATCGAGCACCGGCGCGTCCACGCCATCGAAGAGCCCGCCGTGCAGCCCGCGCAGCGACGTTTGGGTGAGCACCGCGGCCGGCGCGCTGTCGTCCAGCATGTGGCGGAGCCGGTCCGCCGGGTAGTCGGGGTCGAGGGGGACGTAGGCGGCGCCGGCCTTCAGCACCGCCAGCACGCCCACCAGCATCTCCACCCCCCGCTCCACGCAGATCGCCACCCGCGCGTCCGGCCCGACACCGAGGGAGGCCAGGTGGTGCGCCAGCCGGTTGGCGCGCGCGTTCAGCCCGGCGTACGACAGCGCCTCGCCGTCGAACGACACTGCCACCGCGTCCGGCGCGCGCGCCGCCCGAGCCTCGAACAGGTGGTGGATGCACGCGGTGCGGGGATACTCGGCGTCGGTCGCGTTCCACCCCTCCAGCAGCCGCAGGCGCTCGGCGGCGGGGAGCACGTCCACGCGCGCGGCGGCGCGCTCCGGCGCATGCTCCAGCGACTCGACCAGCGCCTCCAGCGCCTGGTGCACCATCGCGCACACGCCCTCGGGGCCGAGCGCGGCGGGCACCTTCACCCGGATGCGGAAGCCTTCGCCCAGGTCGTCCACCAGGAGCACGACGGGATAGTTGGTGCGCTCCTCCACGCGCAGCCCGTGGATCCCCTCCGCCACCTCGCGCGCCTCGCCCGGGCGGGCCTCCGGCGCACCGCCGCTGTGCCGGTAGTTGAGCAGCGCGGAGAAGAGCGGCGTGGGCGCGCGGACGCCGCTGCTGCGCTGCGCCAGCGCCAGCGAGGCGTGCTCGTGGCGCAGCAGGTCGGCGAGCTGCCCGTGCGTGCGGCGCACCACCGCCTCCACGCCGTCCGCCACGCGGATGCGCACGGGCAGGGTGTTGATGAACAGCCCCAGCACGCGGTCCGACCCTTCCCCGCCCTGCATGCGGCCGAGGAGGACGGTGCCGAACACCACGTCGTCGCGGCCGGAGACGCGCGCGAGCACCTGCGCCCACGCCACGTGGCAGAGGCTCGCGGCGCTGACGCCCAGCTTCCGCGCCGCCGCCCGCAGCCGCGCGGACAGCGCCTCGTCCACCGTGCGCCCCGCCGCGGCGATCCCGGAGCCGTCGCCCCACGCGTCCAGCAGGCCGAAGGGCGCGGTGGGCTGGTCCACGTCGCCCAGCAGCCCGGTGAAGAACGCCTCGTGCTCGGCCTGGCTCACGCCCAGCCGCGCCTGCGCCACGAAGTTGCGGAAGGGGAGGACCGCGCCCAGCGCGTCCGCCTCGCCGCGCAGGATCGCGCGGATCTCCGTCTGCACCACGTCCGAGGTCTCGTGGTCGCTGATCAGGTGGTGGTCGTGCACCAGCAGCAGCCAGCGCCCCTGTGCCGCGTCTTCCGCGACGTAGCCGTGCATCATCGGCGCGCGGCGCACGTCGATGCGGTGGTGGCGCGGGTCGAAGCGCGCCCACAGCCGCGCCGCCGCATTCCCATCCCCCGCCCCCAGCTCCACCTCGTCCACCGCAAGCTCGGCCTCGCGCCAGACGACCTGCACGGGCTCGCGCAGCCCCTCCCAAGCCACCGCGGTGCGCAGGATGTCGTGCCGGGCGATCACCGCACGCAGCGCGAGGAGGTACGCGTCCAGCCGCTCGCGCGTGTCGAAGCTGGTGAGCGCGCCGGCCAAGTACGGATCGCCGTCCGTCGCCAGCAGGTGGTGGAAGAGCATCCCCTCCTGCAGCGGGGCGAGCGGGTAGATGTCCTGCACGTTCGCCGCGCCGCCGGGGATGGCGGAGACGACGCCGTCGATCTCCCCCTGCGTCAATTCCGCCAGCGTCAGCATCTCCGGGGTGATGGTCGTCGAACCGGAGGGAATGCCGTTCGGCGGAACCGTCACCTCGCCGGACTCTCCTCCGACGGCGGCGGCCAGCTCCGCGAGCGTGGGGGTGGTGAAGAGGGTGCGCACCTCGGCGTGCAGCCCGCGGCGCCGCATCCGCTCCGTCACGCGGACCAGGAGGAGCGAGTGGCCGCCCAGCTCGAAGAAGTTGTCGCGGCGGCCGACGCGCTCGACGCCCAGCACCTCGGCCCAGATCTCCGCCAGCGCCGTCTCCGTCTCGCCCAGCGGCGCCTCGAAGCCGCGCGTGGCGTAGGCCTCCGCCCCGGGCGCGGGGAGCGCGCGGCGGTTGACCTTGCCGTTGGGGGTGAGCGGGAGCGCGTCCAGGCGGACGAACGCCGCCGGCAGCATGTGCTCGGGGAGCCGCTCGCCCAGGTACGCCCTCAGCGCCTCGGCTGGCAGCGCCTCGTCCGCCACGTAGTAGCCGACCAGGCGGCGGTCGCCCGGCGCGTCCTCGCGCGCGGTGACGATGGCGGCACGGATCTGCGGATGCCCGGCCAGCCGCGCCTCCACCTCGCCCAGCTCGATGCGGAAGCCGCGGATCTTCACCTGGCTGTCGATGCGGCCCAGGAACTCCACGTTGCCGTCGCTGCGCCAGCGCGCCCCATCCCCCGTGCGGTAGAGGCGGTCGCCGGGATCGGTACCCAGCGGGTTGGCGACGAACTTCTCGGCCGTCAGCTCGGGGCGCGCGTGGTAGCCGCGGGCCACGTTGGGGCCGCCCACGTACAGCTCGCCCGCCACGCCGATCGGCACCGGCTGCTGGCGCGCGTCCAGCACCAGCAGCGTGGTGTTGGCGAAGGGCCACCCGATCGGCACGTGCTGGTCGGGGTGCAGCCCGTCGAGCGCGGCCGCCTCGCACCAGGTGCTGTCGATGGTGGTCTCGGTGATCCCGAAGGCGTTCACCAGGCGCGTCCCGGGGCCGCAGAAGCGCTGGAAGCGGCGGTACTCGCCCACGCTCCAGGTGTCGGAGCTGCACACCACCACGCGCATGAAGCCGAGGGTGCGCCCGGTCTCCTCCACGTGGTGCACCAGCTCGCGGAGCACGGCGGGGAC
>DASQLJ010000420.1:0-15373 GCA_035630095.1 Longimicrobium sp. | reverse complement strand
TCTCGCCCGACGTGGGGAGCGCCAAGATGGCCCGCGGCTTCGCCAAGCGGCTGGACGCGAGCATGGGGATCATCGACAAGCGCCGCCCCAGCGCCAACGTGAGCGAGGTGATGAACGTGATCGGCGAGGTGGACGGCAAGGACTGCCTCCTCTCCGACGACATGATCGACACCGCGGGCACCATGGCGCAGGCCGCGCGGGCGCTGAAGGACCTGGGCGCGCGCGACGTGTACGCCTGCGCCACGCACGCGCTGCTCAGCGGCCCGGCGGTCGAGCGGCTGCGCGACGCGCCGTTCACCGAGATCGTGGTGACCGACACGGTGCCGGTGCCCGAGCACAAGCAGTGGCCGGGGCTCACGGTGCTCAGCACCGACGAGCTGCTGGCGAAGGCCGTGCGCTACACGCACGTGAACGAATCGGTCAGTTCGCTGTTCGAGGCGGTCTGATTCCACGCAGGCCCGGCCGGGGATCGCCCGCCGGGTCTTTTCTCTGGACGATAACGGAGGTCTGACTCATGGCGAACGCAACGCTCCACGCCACGCGCCGCGAAGGCGCCGGCAAGGGCCACGCGCGCAAGCTGCGCGGCACCGGCAAGGTGCCCGCGGTGCTGTACGGGCACGGCGACCGCACCGAGAGCCTGTCGGTGGACGCGCACGAGCTCGAGCTGCTGCTGAACCACGTGAACCCCGAGAACACGCTGATCGGGCTGGACATCGACGGCGGCACCCGCGCCGACGTGCTGATCCGCGAGATCCAGCGCCACCCCTGGCGCCCCGAGCTGCAGCACGTGGACTTCCTGCTGGTGCACGGCGACGAGGTGCTCAAGCTGGACATCCCGGTGCGCCTGACCGGCACCCCCAAGGGCGTGCTCGACGAGGGCGGCGTGCTCGACCAGGTGCTCTACGACCTCCACGTGGAGTGCCTGCCGGGGAACATCCCCGAGGCCGCCGAGGTCGACATCTCGGGGCTTGGGATCGGCGAGAGCGTGCGCGTCTCCGACATCTCGATCCCCAACGTGACGATCCTGATGGACGGCGACCTTCCCGTGGCCAGCGTGCTGGCGCCGCGCGTTGGCGAGGCGGGCGTGGACATCGAGGCGGTCGAGGACGTCGCCGAGCCCGAGGTGCTGCGCGGCGCCAAGGGCGACGAGGAGTAGCCCCTCCGCCGTCCTCCCGGACGGCTTCGACACGACCGAGCGGGCGGTTCTTCTGGCGGCAGGGGAGCCGCCCGCTCCATTATCCCACCCACGTTCCCGCCCTTCATCCACCGTTTTCGGTTCCGTTTCGACGGCGCCGGCAGATCGATCCATCTCTACCGTGATCATGCGAAACACTGCGCCGGGGGCGATCGACGTGCGGCGGGGCGAGGTGAGCGGGGGTGCGGGGGCCGCGTGGCACGCGGGGCGCGTGTGGGAGCGCGTCAGGGGACTGTTTCGATCCGAAGGGGAAGGGGAGGGTGGCGGCGTGGCGTCGTTGAAGGTGATCGTGGGGCTGGGCAACCCGGGGCGCGAGCACGCGCTCACGCGGCACAACGTGGGGTGGTGGCTGCTGGACGAGCTCGCCGAGCGCTGGGGCATCGGCCGCTTCCGCGCCGACAAGAACGCCGCCACCGCCACCGGCCGGGTCGACCCGTGGGCGGTGCGGCTGGTGAAGCCCATCACCTTCATGAACCGCAGCGGGAGCGCGCTCCTGCCGTACAAGCGGATGAACGCCATCGACGTCACCAAGGACCTGCTCGTGATCGTGGACGACGTGGCGCTGGAGCCCGGCCGCATCCGCTTCCGGCCCGACGGGAGCCCCGGCGGCCACAACGGGCTCAAGTCCGTCGAGCAGGCGCTGGGGACGAAGGCCTACCCGCGCCTGCGCATCGGCGTGGGCGCCAAGCCGCCGCAGTGGGACCTTGCCGACTGGGTGCTCTCTCCCATGCCCAAGCGCGACCAGGAGCTCGTCCGCGAGCGCTTCGACGACTGCATCGACGGCATCCGCGTGTGGATGGAGCAGGGCATCGAGCCCGCGATGAACAGGTTCAACGGGTAAGCCGCTCGTCGCGGCGTGGATGTTGGAGTCGGTAAATGTGTAATCGTGCGGTTTTCCACGGGGTGCCACGGTGCGCCACAAATCACTAACCCGGCGGGGGTGGGTGCAATGACCGACCAGCGAATCGACGTACACAAGGTCACGAAACCGATACAACTGCTTGCCGCTTGGCTCGTCGGATTGATCCTCGTGGATAGCGCATTCTTGATTACTGCTGGAACTGCGCGCTTACCAGCGTGGGCGAGCGGGAGTTTGGTTGTTGCAGCTATTATCAACGTACCGCTCTTTCTTCTTGCCATCTTCCTTCTTCAGACGCGATTTCGGCCGGAGATGCAGGAAGATACATATTACGCTAAATACCTCGAATCAAAAGTGGGCCTGTCTATCCCGGAGCCCACTTCTATGGCGGTGGATATTCTCAGGCGGGAAGTTGCTGAATCCAATATGGTCTTGAAGGACCTAATTGTTGGTCTCAGTGAAACGTTGCAGAAAGCAAGTAACTCAACGGACAGCTCAGAGAGTGAGGCCGGATTCAGATCTCCTGACTTTTGGGAGACCGTGCGCCGGCTACGAGGCGAGATTGCGGCGGTCCCCAAACAGAGCTGGGCAGGAAAGAAGATTTCCTTGAATGAGAAACTCCCATTTTTTTCTGAACTCTTGAAAGAGTTTAGCAGGAGAGATATCCCGGTTCATGAGACGTTTGGCACTAATGCCGTTAGTCCACATCAGTTCGAAGTTGGCATCGGTAAAGGATTTCAGATGAAGGAAATTCGGGAGATTGTTGCCGCAGTCAGCGCATACAAGGGAGTGGTGGCGTATGCATTCGAAGATCACGATCCCGAAGCGTGGGATAACACGGTTCTAGTGGGTTCGTATGGTGACGACGAAGGGATTTCGATCGCGAGTGCTGTAGAATTGCTACAAGACCAAACTGTTACAGAGAAGGCATTTTACGCAGCCGTCGGATATCGTGGGCCTATTACGTGGTCCTCTTCTGGATGATTGGAGTTCGTGAAATGCGAGCCTTGGCAAGGTCCCTGCGTTCACGATGCCACGAGGCTACAAGTGCGGTTCAGGCTTTTGTTCCCACATGACCGCGCATCGTACCGGAGACAGGCTCCCGTCCGCATGCCGTTCGTCCGATCGAAGCTCGCGTCCGTCGTTCTGCTCGCGGTCGCCCTGCCCGCCGTGCTCGCGTGCGGCCGGGGCGACGAGGCGGCGTCCGTCCCATCCCGAGCCACCTCGGCCGAGGCGGCGCGGGATACGGTGCGCGCGCCGGCGCGGACCGACGCACCGGCGGCGGCGGACGAACGGCTGCCGGCGCGCGGGATCGACGTGTCGCACTACCAGGGGCGGGTCGACTGGCGGGCGGTGGAGGAGGCGGGGATCGGGTTCGCGTTCCTGAAGGCGACGGAGGGGGTGACGTTCACCGATCCCACCTTCCGCGCGCACTGGGCGGCGCTGGGGGAGACGCGGATCCTGCGCGGCGCCTATCACCGCTTCCGCGCGGGCCGCGACGCGGCGGCGCAGGCGGAGCACTTCCTGGCCGTCGCACGGCTCGGCGAGGGCGACCTCCCGGCGGTGCTGGACGTGGAGACCACCGACGGCGTGAGCGACGCGCGGCTGATCCGCGGCGCGCGCACCTGGCTGGAGGCGGTGGAGCGGCGGACCGGCGCGCGGCCCATCGTCTACACCCGCCCCGGCTTCCGCCGCACGCACCTGGGCCGCGCGCTCGACGACTATCCGCTCTGGATCGCGGAGTACAACGTCGATTCGCCTTCGACGGGGACGTGGTCGTTCTGGCAGCACTCGCAGCAGGGCAGGGTGGCGGGGATCCAGAACATCGTGGACCTCGACCACTTCAACGGCTCCCTCGCGGAACTCCGTAAGCTCGCAGTCCCCACGAAATAAGCGAAAGCGGCTTGGACCGGCGCCCGATGCGTGAGCGCCGAGTTGCCGCGAGCGAAGCGAGCCCAGGTCCCTCTCCCAGGCCGTTTTTGGGAGAGGGGCAGCGCGAAGCGCAGGGTGAGGGCCGGGGCGCTGCGGACCGCGCTATCCCGCGGGCCAGGCGCGAGTACGGCTTTCGGTTGAAGGAAGCCTGCGGATGCGTTAGATTATCGCCGTTGGGCCGGGCTCCCGCTGGGGCGCCCGGCCTGTTCGTTTGCCGAAATCGACCTCGATCGGGATCGTACCGGATATGCTGAAGCTGGGGATCGTGGGGCTGCCGAACGTGGGCAAGAGCACGCTGTTCAACGCGCTGACGGCGGCGGGCGCCGACGCGGCCAACTACCCGTTCTGCACCGTGGAGCCGAACGTGGGGATGGTGGAGGTGCCCGACCGGCGCGTGGACGCGCTGGCCGAGGTGGTGAAGCCGCAGCGCATCCAGCGCGCGACGGTGCAGTTCGTGGACATCGCCGGGCTGGTGAAGGGCGCCAGCGAGGGCGAGGGGCTGGGCAACCAGTTCCTCAACAACATCCGCGAGACCGACGCCGTGGTGCACGTGGTGCGCTGCTTCGACGACCCCGACGTGGTGCACGTGATGGGCGGCGTGGACCCGGTGCGCGACCGCGAGGTGATCAACCTGGAGCTGGTGCTCAGCGACCTTGCCATCGCCGAGAAGCGGCTGGAGCGCGTGCGGAAGATGGCCCGCGGCGGCGACAAGGACGCGTCGTCCGAGGTGGCGCTGCTGGAGCGGCTGGTGGCCGCGCTGGGCGAGGGCAGGTCGGCGCGCGCCGTGGAGATGAGCGACGACGAGTGGAAGCTGATGAAGGGCTTCAACCTGCTCACCTCCAAGCCCGTGCTGTACCTGGCCAACGTGTCGGAAGACGACCTGCCGGAGGGCGACAACGACCACGTGCGCGCCCTCCGCGCCGCGGTCGAGGAGAGCGGCGAGGTGGCGCACGTGATCCCCATCAGCAGCAAGATCGAGAGCGAGCTGGGCGAGCTGGCGCCGGAGGACCGCGCCGACTTCCTCGCCTCGCTGGGGCTGGACGAGCCGGGGCTCCACAAGCTGATCCGCGAGGGCTACCGCCTGCTGGGCCTGCAGGTGTATTTCACCGCGGGCGAGAAGGAAGTGCGCGCCTGGGAGATCCCCGTGGGCGCCACCGCGCCGCAGGCCGCGGGCGTGATCCACAGCGACTTCGAGCGCGGCTTCATCCGCGCCGAGACCGTTGCCTTCGCCGACTTCGAGAAGACCGGCAGCGTGAAGGCCGCCCGCGAGCAGGGCCTGATGCGCTCCGAGGGCAAGGAATACGTCGTCAAGGACGGCGACATCCTCCTCTTCCGCTTCAACGTCTGAGCCCGCGCGAAGTCCGCGAAGGCGGCGCGAAGGCGGACTGTGTGCCGTCGTAGCCGCGAGTTCACTCGCAAATTCTCGCGCTAGACCATCAGTCCACACGGTGCTCGGCGATCAGGAACGACGGATCGATCAACGATGACGAAAGCCCCAGCGGATGCTTCCGCCGGGGCTTTTCGTCATCTACCAACGCCGTTCAGTTCACCGCGCGGACAGGTCCGCCGTCGGCAGGAAGCGCGGCGGCTTGCGGTGCTTCGTGCCCTGCTCGAAGGCGAAGGCGAGCTTGATCAGCGTGGGCTCGCTCCAGGCGCGGCCGATGAACGACACGCCGACCGGGAGGCCGAACGCGTAGCCCGCGGGGACGGTGACGTTCGGATAGCCGGCCACGGCCGCGGGGGTGGAGCTGCCGCCCACGCCGTGGTCGCCCAGCAGCACGTCGATCGGCCAGGGGACGCTGCCGGTGGGCGCCACGATCGCGTCCAGCCGGTGCCGCGCCATCACCGCGTCGATCCCCTCGCGGCCGGCCAGGCGCAGGCTCTTCGCCCGCGCGTCCACGTAGGCCTTGTCCGTCAGCGGCCCCTTCTCCTGCGCCATCAGCATCAGCTCCTGCCCGAAGTACGGCATCTCCCGCGCGCGGTCGCGCTCGTTGTGGTCGATCACGTCCTTGAGCGTGCGCACCTTCGACGTGGCGCCGCGCGAGGCGAGGTAGGCGTTCAGGTCGGCCTTGAAGTCGTAGAGGAGGACGGTGAACTCGTCGTTGTCGTACTCGCCCAGGTGCGGGATGTCGGCGGGGTCGACGATGACGGCGCCCATCCGCCGCATCTCCTCGATCGCGGCGTTCACCACGCGGTCGCCGTGCTGGTCGCCGCCGAACATCCGCTTTCGCGCCACGCCGATGCGCGCGCCCCGAAGCCCGTTGGGATCCAGGAAGCGCGTGTAGTCGGGCACCAGGTGCGCCCGCGCGGACGCGGTCGCGCTGTCGCGCGGGTCCACGCCGGCGAGCACGGTGAGCAGCGCGGCGGCGTCGGCCACGGTGCGCGCCATCGGCCCCGCGGTGTCCTGGCTGTGGGAGATGGGGATCACACCCGACCGGCTCACCAGCCCCAGCGTGGGCTTGATCCCCACCACCGAGTTCGCCGACGCCGGGCAGACGATCGACCCGTCCGTCTCCGTTCCCACCGCGATCGCGGCGAGGTTGGCGGCGATGGCGGCGCCCGAGCCGGAGCTGGAGCCGCAGGGCGAGCGGTCGAGGGCGTACGGGTTGCGCACCTGCCCGCCGCGCCCGCTCCAGCCGCTGCTGGCGTGCGTGGAGCGGAAGTTGGCCCACTCGCTCAAGTTGGTCTTGCCGATGATCACCGCGCCCGCCGCCCGCAGCCGCCCAGCGATGAAGGCGTCGCGCGGGGCGGGGGTGCCGTCCAGCGCGTAGCTGCCGGCCGTGGTCATCATCCGGTCGGCCGTGTCGATGTTGTCCTTGATCAGCACGGGGATGCCGTGCAGGGGCCCGCGCACCCGGCCGGCGCGCCGCTCGGCGTCCATCTCGTCTGCGATGCGCAGCGCGTCGGGGTTGGTCTCGATCACCGAGCGCAGCGCCGGCCCCTGCCGGTCGACCTCCTGGATGCGCGCGAGGTACGCCTCCACCAGCGTCCGCGAGGTGAACCGACCGGCGCGCATCCAGTCCTGGAGCTGCTGCACGCTCGCCTCCTCCAGCTCGAACGGCGGCACGGCGGCAGCCTTCGCATCACCCGCAACGGTCGGGGAGATGGGCGACGCGGAGAGCCCCTGCGCGTACGCCGCCCCCGCCACCGCCGCCGCGCCGGCGTGCAGGAACCCACGCCGGCTCAGCCCGCCGGGAGTGGTCGGCGAAGAATCGGTATCGAACGCGGACGGATCTCGGTCGGGCATGGGCGAATCGGGTGATACGAGTGCCGGGGGAGGGGAACGGGTGGATCGTATGCGGCGGGAGCGGCGTGGGCAAGCAATCCAACGAAGTCGCATCGACGGCGGCCGCTCGTACCTCTCCCCCGCGGGCCCTCACCCTGCCGCTTCGCGGCGGTCCCTCTCCCAAACCAACCTGGGAGAGGGACTTGGGCTCGCTTCGCTCGCGGCTCCTTCAGTGCTTGACGGCTTCGGCTCGCGATGCGGCGGATGTGCGAGGATCGGTCCGCGCACTGGGCTCGCGGCTGCTCGGAGGACAGTAGTCCGCGAAGGCGGACTTCGTGTGGTTGTTGCTGCGAATTTATTCGCCCTTCTCGATTTCCGAATCCTTCCGCGCCTTTCCGCCGCGCCGCTGGCGCCCGCTCGTCCAGCCGAAGCGCTCCAGGGAGACGTGGCCGCCGGCGTCGAACTCCACGCCCTCGGCTTCCAGGCGGAAGCGCTGCTCCAGGTCGCCGCCGCCCGCGCCCCGGCGCAGGCTGATGCGGCCCTGCGCGTTGATCACGCGGTGCCAGGGGACGGCGGTGTGGTCCGGCAGCGCAGCCATCGCGTATCCAACCTGCCGCGCCGCGCGCCCCAGCCCGGCGAGCTCCGCCACGCGCCCGTACGTGCTCACGCGGCCGCGCGGGATGCGGCGGACCACGGCGTAGATTCGATCGTAGGTGGAACCGGCGTTCGGCTGGTCGGGCATGGTGGAGGGCAGGGGAGCGGGCGCGGAATGACGATCGACGATTCGCACGGCATCCGGACGACGGGGTGAATGTCGACCTCCAACGTCGTACCGGCAACCGATTTGCTCGAGGATTCTATCCCGCCGAGGGCGCGGCGGGACGTTGCGGGGTGGTTCGATCGGGCACATCGATGGGAACCCTGACTTGCGACGTGTATACAAAATACCCATTCTAGCACGCCACAACCCACATCGCGCAGATCCGCTCGAGCTGCCGGGAGAGCGAACCGCATGAAGCCGTCGTTCCATCGCACGTCCGCCGCCGCCCTGCTGGTGCTCGCGACCGCCGCCTGCGGCACGGCCAGCGGGCAGGCGCGTCCCGCCGCCGCCCCGCCCGCCCCGCCGGCGGGGGCGAACGTCCCCGCTCCGCCCGCGGCCGGCGCGAACGGCCCCCAGCGGCGTTACACCGAGGCGGACGTGCGCTTCATGCAGGGGATGATCGCGCACCACGCGCAGGCGGTGGTGATGACGCGGCTGGTGCCCACGCACACGGAGCGGGCCGACATCCGCCTCGTGGCGCAGCGCATCGACCTGTCGCAGCAGGACGAGATGGCGATGATGCGGCGCTGGCTGCAGGACCGCGGCGAGCCCGTCCCCGCGGCGGACGCGGCGCACGCGCACCACGCCGGCATGGACCACGCGGCCGCCGGACACGGTTCGATGCCCGGCATGCTCACGGCCGAAGAGCTGGCGCGCCTGGAGGCGGCGCGGGGAGCGGAGTTCGACCGGCTGTTCCTGCAGTACATGATCCGCCACCACGAGGGCGCGCTGACGATGGTGGAGCAGCTCCTGGCCTCGCCGGGCGCGGGGCAGGAGCCGGAGCTCTTCGGCTTCGTGTCGGACGTGGACGCCGACCAGCGCGCCGAGATCGCGCGGATGCAGGGCCTGCTCGCCGCGCTTCCGCCCGCGGCAACCCCCCGCTGACCCGCTGCCCCCGTGGGGGAGCGGGCTGGCGATCCCGATTCAGCAACACTTCACCGACACCCGAGATGAGATCGCAAACGAACGTCCGCCGGACGGCCTCGCTGGCCGGCGCCCTGCTGCTCGCGGCGGGGCTGGCGTCGCACGCCGCCGCCCAGGGCAGCGCCACCGACCCGCGCGTGGGGCTGCGCGGCGGCTGGCGCGACGCGGGCGAAGCCATCCGCAACCTGGAGCTGGTGTCGCACCGCGACCGGCCGGCGGGGTGGTTCAACGCCGAGAACGCCGGCGACTTCGGCTTCGCCAACGCCGACATGGCGTTCAGCGGCACGCTGGCGTTCCAGGGCGGCTTCAACGGCTTCCAGATCTGGGACGTGTCGAATCCTTCCAACCCGCGGCTGCGCTCGTCGCTGGCGTGCCCCGGCGGGCAGGGCGACGTGTCGGTGCACCGCAACCTGCTGTTCGTGTCGGTGGAGGAGACGCGCGGCCGCGTGGACTGCGCCGGCACCGGCGTGGCCGACTCGGTGAGCGCCGACCGCTTCCGCGGCGTGCGCATCTTCGACATCAGCAACGTCGACCAGCCGCGCCAGATCGCCACGGTGCAGACCTGCCGCGGCTCGCACACCCACACGCTGCTGGTGGACCCCCGCGACCAGGCCAACGTCTACATCTACGTGGCCGGCACCAGCCCGGTGCGCCCGGCGTCGGAGCTGGCGGGGTGCTCGGGGCGGAGCCCGTCGGAGGACCCCAACACCTCGTACTTCCGCATCGAGGTGATCAGGGTGCCGCTCGCCGCGCCGCAGCAGGCGGCCGTGGTGAGCGCCCCGCGCGTGTTCGCCAACCGCGAGACGGGGAACGTGGCGGGGCTGTGGGCGGGCGGCCAGCACGGGCCCGGCACGCAGAACACTGCGACCACCAACCAGTGCCACGACATCACCGTCTACCCCGAGATCGGGCTGGCGGCGGGCGCGTGCGCCGGCAACGGCATCCTGCTGGACATCCGCGACCCGGCCAACCCGGTGCGCATCGACGAGGTGAGCGACCCCAACTTCGCCTACTGGCACTCGGCGACGTTCAACAACGACGGCACCAAGGTCCTCTTCTCGGACGAGTGGGGCGGCGGCACGCAGGCGCGCTGCCGCGCGACCGACCCGGTGCTGTGGGGCGCCGACGCGCTGTTCACGCTCACCGACCGCAAGATGCGGCTGGCGGGCTACTACAAGCTCCCGGCGGCGCAGACGGCTTCGGAGAACTGCGTGGCGCACAACGGCTCGCTGATCCCGGTGCCGGGGCGCGACATCATGGCGCAGGCGTGGTACCAGGGCGGCATCTCGGTGTTCGACTTCAGCAACCCCGCCCGCCCGGTGGAGATCGCCTTCTTCGACCGCGGCCCGCTGAACGAGCGGCTGATGCTGGGCGGGTTCTGGAGCGCCTACTGGTACAACGGCTACATCTACGGCTCGGAGATCGGCCGCGGGCTGGACATCTTCCGCCTGACGCCCAGCGCGCACCTGTCGCAGAACGAGATCGACGCGGCGAACCTGGTGCGCATGGAGAGCTTCAACCCGCAGATGCAGACGAAGCTCAAGTGGCCGGCGCACTTCGTGGTGGCCAAGGCGTACGTGGACCAGCTCGTCCGCGGCAACGCGCTGGCTCCCACGCAGCTCACCCGCATCAGCCGCGACCTGGCCCGTGCCGAACGGCTGCGGGCCGGTTCGGCCCGCCGCGCGGCGCTGACCAACCTGGCCGCCTCGCTCGACCGCGACGCAGCCCGCTCCGCCGACCCGGCGAAGGTGCGGCTGCTCTCCGGCACGCTGCGCGAGCTGGCGTCCGCGCGCCGCTGATCGGCTGATCGCCAGGAGATGACGAACGCACCGCGGGCAGCCTGCCCGCGGTGCGTTTTCCTTTGCTCCGATCTGAAGATCATGGTGGAATCTCCCCGCGCTGTTTCGCTGAACATCCGCTGCATCCTTCGCTGCCGACGAGCGAACGTAATTATGGCATGTGCTGAGTGATCGAAATTTTTTCGCAGAGAACCCACTACGGGTTCAGCTTGCTTCCGTCTCCTCCCAGACACCGCTAACTGCGTCATCATGGGGTAATCGAGCAGTGCCGTAGTCCCGCGTGCGTCCGCATCACCGTAGTCGACGGAGATGCGACGCGGTGTGTCGGTCGATTTCGATGCCCCGGCTCAAATCGCCTGTGAGGTCAGGATCATCTGCCCTCGATCGAAACGTCGCTACGGTTGATGAAGCTGGCGCTCTGTAACCCTGATAAACGCAGTTAGGGGCGCCAGACTCGGGCGTGAAGGGGAGGAGACGCGCGGATTCGTCCATCGACGCCGCGATTTGAAGCGATCGGCGGGGATGGGGCTCTCCCGAAAAAATTTCGATAACTCAGCGCGAGCGCAGGCTGCAGCCTCGCTCCGGAGAGATTCGGGCGAGCGGAGTGGAGGGCGCACACTCGGGCGCATTTGGACGAATTCTCAGCGGGGGCTACGAAAAATGCGGAATTTCGTGTATATTGCTGGATGATCTCCGTATCCAATCTAGAAAAGTCATATGGCGACCGCGTTCTCTTCGAGGACGCGGCGTTTCAGTTGAACCCGGGCGAGCGCTACGGCATCGTGGGCGCCAACGGCTCGGGCAAGACCACGCTCCTGCGCATCCTCAGCGGCGACACCGAGGCCACGCGCGGCACCGTGTCCATCCCCAAGTCGGCCCGGATCGGCGTGCTTCGGCAGGACCACTTCCTCTACGAAGACGAAGAGATCCTGGGCGTGGCGCTGATGGGCCACCCCGAGTTGTGGAAGGCCATCGTCGAGAAGGACGCGCTCCTCGCGAAGGCGCACGAGCACTTCGACTACGAGCGCTTCTCGGAACTGGAAGAGACGGTGCAGCGGCTGGACGGCTACACCGCCGAGGCGCGCGCGGCCATCATCCTCGAAGGGCTGGGGCTGCCGACCGAGATCCACCGCGACCCGCTCTCCACGCTCTCGGGCGGGTTCAAGCTGCGCGTGCTGCTGGCGCAGGTGCTGGCCGGCAAGCCCGACGTGCTGCTGCTGGACGAACCCACCAACCACCTGGACATCCTCTCCATCCGCTGGCTGGAGAAGTTCCTGCACGACTACGACGGGCCGGTGGCGGTGATCTCGCACGACCACCGCTTCCTGGACAACGTGGCCACGCACATCATCGACGTGGACTACCAGACGGCCACGCTGTACCACGGCAACTACAGCGACTTCCTGGTGCAGAAGGTGGAAGACCGGGAGCGCAAGGAGAAGGAGATCGAGGGGCGGCAGAAGGAGATCGCGCACCACCAGAAGTTCGTCGACAAGTTCAAGGCCAAGGCCAGCAAGGCGCGCCAGGCCCAGAGCAAGCTCAAGATGATCGAGCGCAAGGTCGACGAGCTCGAGGAGCTGCCCGGCAGCTCGCGCCGCTACCCCAAGTTCCGCTTCGTGCCGCGGCGCCCCAGCGGCAAGGAGGTGCTGAAGATCGACGGCGTCCGCAAGGCGTACGGCGACAAGGAGGTGCTCCACGGCGTGGACCTGCACGTGAACCGCGGCGACCGCCTGGTGATCATGGGGCCCAACGGCATCGGCAAGTCCACCCTGCTCAAGATCCTGGTGGGCGACGTGGAGGCCGACCAGGGCGGCGTGGAGTGGGGCTACGAGACGCACCCCGGCTACTTCGCGCAGGACCACCACGAGCAGCTCGAGGACGTGGACCGCACCGCCGAGCAGTGGCTGTGGGACTTCTGCCCCGGCAAGGACCGCGGCTTCGTGCGCGGCCACCTGGGGCTGATGCTGTTCTCCGGCGATGACGGCGAGAAGCGGCTGAGCGCGCTCTCCGGCGGCGAGGCGGCGCGGCTGGTGTTCAGCCGGCTGGCGCTGGAGCAGCCCAACGTGCTGGTGCTGGACGAGCCCACCAACCACCTCGACCTGGAAAGCATCGAGGCGCTGGTGGCGGCGCTGCAGAACTACGAGGGAACGCTGATCCTGGTGAGCCACGACCGCTGGTTCGTGGGCCAGCTCGCCACGCGCGTCGTGGAGATCACCCGCGACGGCATCCGCGACTACCGCGGCACCTACCAGGAGTACGTGCACGCTTGCGGCGACGACCACCTCGACGCCGACACCGTCGTCCTCAAGGCGAAGCGCGAGGGGAAGAAGCGCGAGACCGTCGGCGCCTGATCCGCCAGCCGGCGCTCGTCCCGGCATCGCCGACAACGTCGTGACGATCGATGGGAAGCCGTCTCGCCCTCGAGCGAGGCGGCTTCCTCACGATCACGTTCGACGACCGTGTTCTTTCGTCGATCGATCACACGCCGGGCGTCGATCGTCAGATTCCACCCAACTCCCGCGTCCTTTCTGGGCGCAAGCGGATGAAAGGCATCGGTTTGTCCCGAGGAGTGTCCGAGAAGATGCGGGGGCGACGTGCGGGTTGCGCGGCAGGCTGCGCTGGACGATCGACGCTGGGATCTTGCGTAAAGCTCTATATCATCATAGCTTAGAGAGCTTTTTCAGCGCGTCCGTTCGCGCCCCCGCCGCGCCAGTGGCGTGGGGCGGCGATGGCGGCGCGCCGCCGGCCGGCCGCCCTTCCTGGGTCGCCGCTCTACCGTTCCAAACCCGTCCCGCGCATCTTTACCGCCATGGCCCCGTGCCATGCGGCGAAGCCGCGGGTTGCCGCGCGGCGCCGTCCGTGGCGCCATTCCGTATGCCGGCCTTCGCGCGAACCCGCGCGAGGCCTCTTCTGATCTCACCCGCGGGGCGCCAGCGCCCCTCCCCGGAGGCGTGTTCCCACCATGCGTAAGCTTCTGCTCTGCACCCCGGCCGTGCTCTTCTTCTGGGGCTGCTCCGGCGGCGACTCCACCCAGGCGAAGGTCGCCACCAGCGTGGCCATCTCCCCGGGGTCCGTGAACTTCGACGCGATCGGCGCCACGCAGGTGCTGCGCGCCACCGTGCTCGACCAGAACGGCGGCGCCATGGCCGGCATCCCGATCACCTGGTCGACCAGCTCGGCGGCGATCACCCTGGTGCCGCTGGGCGGCGACAGCGCCCGGGTGACCTCGGCCGCGAACGGCAACGCCTCGGTGAACGCCTCGGGCGGCGCCGCCAACGGCTCGGTGTCGATGACGGTGGAGCAGGTGCCCACGCAGCTCGTCAAGGTCGACGGAACCGACACGCAGGTCGGCATGGTGGGCGGCACGCTCCCCACGCCGGTGCGCGTGAAGCTGGTGGACCGGCTGGGCGCGGGCGTGCCCGGCAAGACGGTGACCTTCACCGTTTCCGGCGGCGGCGGGACCGTGTCGTCGGCCACCGCGGTGACCGAGGCCGACGGCACGGCGGCGGTCAACTGGACGCTGGGCGCCACGCCCGGCGCGCAGGCGGTGACGGCCACCTTCACCGCCGCCACCACGACGGTGTTCACGGCCACGGCGGTGAACACGCCGATCGGCGTGGTGTCGCCGGCCCGCGGCGGCGACCAGGCGGTGATGGTGGGCTCGGCCGTGCCGACCACGCCCGGGATCATCGTGCGCAACCTGGCGGGCCAGCCGGTGGCCGGCGTCTCGGTGACCTTCTCGGTGGCGGCCGGCAACGGCACCATCACCGGCGCGACCACCACCACCGACGCCACGGGGCTGGCCGCGGTGGGCAGCTGGACGCTCGGCAGCGCGGGGCCCAACCGGCTCACCGCCACCGTGAACGCCGGCGGGTTCAACAACAACCCGGTGGTGTTCACCAACTACGGCTGCCAGGGCGGCGGGGGCGGGGGCTACGCCATCACGCTCTGCTACACCAGCACCATGACCCCCACGCAGCGCGCCGCGTTCGAGAACGCGGCGGCGCGCTGGGCCAGCCTGATCACCGGCGACCTCTCCAACGAGGTGGGCGACTTCGACGCCAACGACTGCGGCGACAACACGCCGGCGCTGTCGATCAACATCGACGACCTGGTGATCTTCGCGGCAGTCACCGACATCGACGGGCCGGGGCAGGTGCTGGGGCAGGCCACGCCGTGCTACATCCGCGACGCGGCGCCGCAGCTCACCGTGCTTGGGATGATGCAGTTCGACGTCGCCGACGTGGCGAACCTCGAGGCGAGCGACCGGTTCGGGGCGGTGATCCTGCACGAGATGGGTCACGTGCTGGGGATCGGGACGCTGTGGAACTTCAACAACCTGCTCGTGGACCGCTCGCCCACCAGCGGGGTGGGGCTGGACACCTACTACACGGGCGCGGGCGGGCGCGCGGGCTTCGACGCCATCGGCGGCCTCACCTACACCGGCGGCCAGAAGGTCCCGGTGGAGAACACCGGCGGCGGCGGCACCGTGAACTCGCACTGGCGCGAGTCGGTGCTCAAGAACGAGCTGATGACCGGCTTCCTGAACGCGGGGCAGAACCCGCTGAGCGTGCTCACGGTGCGCTCGCTGGCGGACCTGGGCTACACCGTGAACCCG
>DASQLJ010000419.1:0-10525 GCA_035630095.1 Longimicrobium sp. | reverse complement strand
CGCGGGCCAGCAGGTCGTTCACCTGGCGCTGCTGCTCGGGGGTCAGGCGGGGCTCCGGGTCGTCGGCGCCGCTGGTGCGGAAGAGGTGGTTCACGATGTACATCGAGTCGTGCGCCACCGGTACCGGCGTGGTGCCGATGTGGTCGTTGTGCGCGCCGATCGCCACGAACTCGCGGCCCAGCACCGGGTCGGATCCGCGCAGCAGCGCCACCACGTTGCGCGCCGGCACCGCGGTGGGCCGCTCCACGAAGCGCGGCGAGCCGGCGACCGTTGGCCCGGTCGCGCCCGGGCGCAGGCCGGCGGGGTCGGCGCCCAGCAGCAGCGCGGCGGCGCGCGCGGTCACGTACAGGTACGACGGCAGATCGGGGCCGCGCTGCCCCGCCATCACCTGCAGCGGCTCGCGGTACTGCGCCAGCGAGCTCTCGGGGATGCGGTCGAGCCCGGCGAACGCGATCCCCGCGGCGCGGCGGTAGCGGCGCACCATCGCGGCGCGGTTGGCCGTGCCCGGCGGGTTGCCCACGAACGTCGGCCCCATCCCCACCACCACCAGCTTCCCCGTCACCGCCAGGCTGTCCACCATCTGCGTGGAATCCGACATCGTCCCGGCGTAGATCACCTGCACGCCGTCGACCGAGCGCGCGCCGGGGCCGTTGTCGCGCGGCACGTAGTCGGTCCACGCCCGCAGCGCCGTGCCGTTCACCGAGAACGGGGCCGCGTCGTCCACCACGCGGTCCACCAGCGGGATCGCCTGGAAGAAGGTGCCGTTGTCGCCCGCGGGCTCCAGCCCCATCCGCCGCAGCTCGGCCGCGATGTACTCCGCCGCCTTGGCGTTCTCGGGGCGCGCCAGCAGCCGCCCCTTCATCGAGTCGTCCGCCAGCGCGTACACGCGCGTCATCATGTCGCCCGGCGTGATGGCGGCGGTGGTGGGCCGCGGCGCGCGCGTGCGCGGCAGCCCCAGCGCGGCCCACGGGTCGGCGGGGGCCTGCGCGTGCGCCGCCGCGGGGATGGCGGCCAGGGCCAGCAAGGGCAGCAGGCGGACGGGTGATCGGGTCATCGGCAGGTGCGGTTTGGAGGATCGGGAAGGGCCGGGAGGATGCGGCGAGTCGGCGCGCGGGCCGGGAAGGTCGCGCGCCCGTCCTCTCGCGGCGGAAAGTACCCGCCCACAACGCCGAAAGGTTCGAAGATGGGGCGAAGTGTTCGATCCCTGGTGCGAATCGGCGCCCCCGCGTCGTGAACCTGCTGTCGCGGCGCCCGCGATGAGAGCCGATGCTTCCGACGGCACTGAAGCTCTCCCCCTCCCCCAGGCTGTTTGGCAGGCTGTTTGGGGGGAGGGGGTCGGGGAGAGAGGGCCCGCCGCGAAGCGGCGATCCGTATCGACGACGATTCGTATCCCCCGAACGCCGACCGGGTGCATCGTGAGCCGATGCACCCGGTCGACCGCGCCGGGCGGATGTCTACCGCCGCGTCACGAATTCCGCGCGGGCTCCCGCGAGGTGAAGCCCACGCCGGCCAGCACCAGGCCGAGCAGCGCGTGCAGCCAGATGTCGTTGCCGCCCAGGGGCACCAGCCCGAACCCGTCGGGCGCGACGAAGCCCAGCACCATCAGCACCAGGTAGATCACGCCGGCCACGCGGCAGTAGGTGACCGCCGCGGGGTGCGTTCGCGACGCGGCCACGCCCCAGATGCCGAACAGCAGGTGAACCACGTTGTGCAGCAGGTTGACGGGGAACAGCCCCAGCGCGTGGGGGGCGCTCTCCATGTCGGCCGCCATCCCCATGCCGCCGGGGGTGATGAACCCCACCACCGCGACCAGGATGAACACCACGCCGAAGACGAGCGCGACCTTCTGGGCCAGCGACCTCATGCGAGCCTCCTGTTTCTGGCGGGTGGAGCGCGGAAGGCGCCGCGCTTTCGCGCACCCACGGTGCGCCGGCGCCGGAGCGAGCGCAAGCTTTTCGCCCCGCGCGGGCCAGGAACTTGCTCCTCCGCTCTGTCTGCGACCCAGCGAACAAGGAGGCACGCGATGGCACGCAACCGGGACGGCCGCGGCTACGACGGCGACCACGGCCGCCACAGCTACGGGACGGGCGGCTACGAGATGGGGCCGGGGTGGGGGTGGGGCGGGCAGGACCGCGACCCCAACTGGCAGGGCGGCACCTACCACGGGATGCGGATGGAGGGCGGCGGCTCGCACCAGGCCGCCTACGGCCGCGACCGCTTCCACCGCCAGGCCGACCTGGGCGGCGCGGGCGGCTTCGACGGGCGCTACGACCTGCCCGAGGGGTACTACGACGCCAACGGCTACTACCACGAGCAGTGGGAGGGCCAGGGCCGCGGCGGCGTGCCCGGCCGCTGGCTCGGCCATCCGCGCTACGACCACGACGTGCGCCGGGTGGAGAACGGCGGCGTGCGCTACGACCGCGAGTACCTGCGCCAGTACAACGCCCACTCGCCCGGGCTGGGCACGGGCGGCCCGCGGCGCTCGTGGGGCTTCAGCGACGCGCACGACGCGCCGCCGATGCGCGGCCGCCACGACGCGCGCGACGTGCGCACCGACGAGCGCGGGTACGTGGGCTACAACACGGGCGGCTTCGCCGACAACGGCTTCCAGGGCCCCGGCACCCGCCAGTCCATCCCCATGCAGAAGGGCCGCCGGTAAGCAGTTCGGGGATGACGCGGCGAGGCCCGCGGCTCCGTGTGGAGCCGCGGGCCTCGCCAGGTCCAGGTCTTCCCCGCCGCGTCAGCCTTCGTCCGCGTCGTCCGTCCTGGCGGGCTCCACCGGCGCCAGGCGCCGGTCGGGGGACGACGGATCGCGCTCGGGCAACGCTTCGTCGGCGCGCAGGATGGTGGCGTCGCAGGCTTCGCGGCGGTTCTGCAGGATCACCTCCAGCTCGCGCTCGCGCAGGTCCAGCGTGTAGCCGGCGCCCACGATCCCCACGCGCAGGTAGCTGAGGGTGAGCGCGGCGCCCTCGTCGCACTTGTCGGCGTTGTCGTAGCGCACGCCGCGCCCGTCCACGAAGGTCACCGACCCCTTCCCCACCACCTCGCCCCGGTGGCCCGAGACCACCATCGCGGTGTCCTCGTCGATCCCCAGGCCCATCAGGTCGCCGTTGCGGGCGATCACCATGAACAGCCGCTGCAGCCGCCGGCGCTGCGTGAAGTGCGTGTCGATCACCGCGCGGAAGCCCAGCAGCCCGAAGCCGGGGCCCAGGTGGAGGTCCTGCATCTTCCCGTACTCGTCGGGCTCGCCGCCGGCCATGATCGTCTCGGTGAGCGCCGCGGCGCCCGCGCTGGTGCCGCAGATCACCGCGCCGCGCGCGTACGCGTCGGCCAGCGCGCGGCCCACGCGCGAGCCGCCGAGCGTGGTCACCAGGTGCACCTGGTCGCCGCCACCCAGGAAGATGCCGTCGGCGTCGCGCAGCATGTCGGCCACGCGGGCATCCTGCGCGCGGTCGCGGCTGTCCACCAGCGGGATCTCCACGTGCGGCGCGCCGGCGTCGCGGAACGCCTTCAGCCAGTGGCGCGCCGAGTCCACCGGGTCCATCGACGCGGTGGTGAGCCCCACGATGCGGCCGCCCTCGCGCCCGCCGGCCAGCTCCACGAAGCGCCCGAAGGCGGCGCCCGCCGGGTCGCAGGCGCCGCCGATCAGCACCAGCGCGCCACGGTCGTCGGCGCGTCGCCGCGCGGGCGTCTCGCCCGCCGCGCGGCCGGCCGGCGTGCCGCCGTTCCCCTTCCCGTTACTCGACTGCCGCTGCATCGCTCTCCGCCCGTTCCCCGGCCGGCTCCAGGCCGGCCCTCAGCTCGTCCAGCGACCCCAGCGCCAGCGCGGCCGCCACCTGCGCCGCGGGCTGGGCGTCGCCCTCCAGCTCCCCCGCGTCGCGCGAAACCCCTTCCAGCTCCACCACGATCCGCCCGTCGCGCACCAGTGCCACCGCGTGCGCCACCCGCGTGTCGCGGTCGGTCACGTTGTCGCGGGTGGAGAACACCGCCACGCGGCACCCCGCGTCGCGGGCCATGTCCTGCACTTCCCACTCCTTGGCGGGGCACACCACGATCCCGCCCTCCGGCACCGCGTCGGCCAGCACCGAGACCAGGCGCCGCGCCATCTCGGGGTCCTGGTAGCGCTCGGGGACGTCGCCCGGCTCGGCGTCGAGCACCACGGCGATGTCGGAGCGCGAGTAGGGGAGCCCGGCGTTCAGCAGGAAGCTGGGCGCCACGTCCACCACCAGCTCGCGCTGCGAGACGCCGCGCCGCACCATCTCGTCGCGCACCCCCGAGCGGTCGCCGCCGCCGGTGATGCCGCACAGCACGCGCTGGTGCAGCCCGGGAACGTCGGGGGTCTCGGCCAGCGACGCAAGCTCGGCCAGCGCGAAGTCGACGGTGGCGCGCTCCAGCTCGCCGGCGTAGGCGCGCTGCACGATCTCGAGCGAGAGCGCGGCGCAGCGCAGCCCCACCTCGGCGTGCAGGTGCTCGAAGACCACCGTGTACTCCCCCGGCCGGTCGCCGCCCCGGGCGCGGCCGTACCCCACCGCGTGCCCGATCATCCCCTGGAGCTCCAGCGCCACGTGCTCGGCCACGTGCGGCGGATAGGTGCCGCGCCGCAGCCGCGTGACGAAGCCGCCGCGCTCGCCGATGCTGCAGCGGTGCTCCCACAGCCCCGGCAGCGCCGCGATCAGCGACTCGGTGAACCCCGCCACGTGCGCCGACGAGATCTCGTCGAAGTCGCCGGGCCACACGTCCATGCGCGTCACCGGCCGGCGCGACCACAGGTTGGCGCCGCGCAGCGAGCGCAGCGACACCAGGCGGATCTCGGAATACGGGTCGGGACGGCTCATCGGCGGACCGGTACGGGCATGGGGGATGGACGGCGCAAACGCCGGGCCGGGCGAGCACGTGCACGAGCCCGTGGGCGCCGGGTGTCCACCGCGGGGGACGAACCGGCGCGGATCCACGAGCGCCTCTGAATCCCCGCGGCCCGCGCGGACGTAGAGGCAGCGGGCCGCGGAGGCAGGATGGAAGGCGCATGGTTCCTCGCACTTTGTCTCGCTGGCCTCGCTCGCGCGAGACGGAACGTTTGCCGCCGGCGGCGTGTCTGTAGATGCGCACGGGTTGTGCGAATCGCAACCGTGCATCTGGACGGCTCGGCCCCCGACGCGCACATTGGGGCTGTCGTCCCTCGTCCCTTCCCGCCTGTCCGCCCTTCGGAGTTCCCAGCGATGAATTCCCGGCACTTCACCACGACCGCCCTGGCCGCGCTCGCGCTCGCCCTTCCCGCGACGCGCGCGCAGGCCCAGCCCGACGTGGTCGGCATCACCCGGCGCGCCAGCCCCGCGGTGATCACGCTCAACACCTACAACGCCGCGGGCCGCAAGACGGGCCTGGGAAGCGGCTTCTTCCTGTCCGACGGCCGCATCGCCACCAACCGCCACGTGGTGCAGAACTCGGCGCGCGTGGAGGCGGTCACGCAGGACGAGCGCCGGCTGGGCACCGCCACCTACGCCGAGGCGGTGGGCGGGCCCACGGCCGACCTGGCCATCCTCCCGCGCATCACCAACCCGCCGGCCACGCTGAACCTGGCCCGGGCGCTCCCCGAGGTGGGCGAGGCGGTGGTGGTGATCGGGGCGCCCGAGGGGCTCTCCAACACCGTCTCCACCGGCATCGTAAGCGCCATCCGCCAGCTGCAGGGCCGCACGCTGGTGCAGATCAGCGCGCCGATCAGCCACGGCTCGTCGGGCGGGCCCGTGCTGAACATGCGCGGCGAGGTGATCGGGGTGAGCGTGAGCGTGCTCTCCGAGGGGCAGAACCTGAACTTCGCGGTCCCCGTCACCGAGCTCACGCGGCTGGTGCAGGGCCCCCGCGGCCGCATCGCGCTCACCGGCGACCTGCGCTTCGGCAGCGAAGGCGCGGGCCCGGGCCGCGGCGGGCGCGGCGGCCGCGACATCAGCGACCTGAACCTGCGTACGCTGCCGCGGATCGCGATCGGGCAGACGATCACCGGGCGCCTCACCACCAGCGACTTCCGCCGCCCGGACGGGTCGTTCGCCGACGCCTACGTGTACACCGGCCGCGCGGGCGAGCAGATCACCATGACGCTGCGCTCCACCGACTTCGACGCGTGGGCGGTGATCGACGACCCCACCGGCCCGATGCGCGAGCACGACGACGACAGCGCCGGCAACCTCGACGCCGAGCTGACGGTGACGCTGCCGCACGCGGGGCAGTACCTGATCGTGGCCAACTCGGTGGCCGGGAGCGCCACCGGCGCGTACACGATCTCGCTGCGCGGCGGCGCCGGCCGCCACCCCGTCCCCGACGCCGACAACGACGACGGCGGCGCCGTGAGCACGGGCGACGAGTTCGACGTGCGCAGGGCCACCCCCATCCGCGCGGGCCAGACGGTGACCGGCCAGCTCACCCGCAGCGACACCCGCCGCAACGACGGCTCGTACGCCGACTCGTACCTGTACCGCGGCCGCGCGGGCGAGCAGCTCACGGTCACGCTGCGCGCGTCGGGGTTCCAGCCCTGGGCGGTGGTGGACGAGCCCAGCGGCCCCTTCCGCGAGCACGGCGGCGCCGGCGGCGGGAGCTCCGCCCGGCTCACGGTCACGCTGCCGCGCAGCGGGCAGTACATCATCCTGGCCAACTCGGTGAACGCCGGCGGCACCGGGTCGTACACCATGACCGTGGAGAGCGGCGGCTCGTCGGGGCCGGAGAGCACCACCCCCGGCGGCCGCGGCGACATCAGCGACATGGACCTGGGCTCGCTCCCGCGCATCCGGCCGGGCGTGGCGCTGAGCGGGCGTCTCACCACCAGCGACTACCAGATCACCGACGGCTCGTACGCCGACGGCTACGTGTACCAGGGCCGCGCCGGCGAGCGGATCACCGTGATCCTGCGCTCCAGCGACCTGGACGCGTACCTGGTGGTGGACGAGCCGAACGGCCCCCTGCGCGAGACCGACGACGACGGCGCCGGCGGCACCGACTCCCGGATCACGCTGACGCTGCCCCGCAGCGGGCCGTACATCATCGTGGCCAACTCGGTGGGTAGCCCCAACACCGGCCGCTACACCATCCAGCTCACCGGCGGGCGGTAAGGCCGCTCTGCTCCTCTGCTGACGAGACGTAGACCACGCGCGCGGCGGAGTTCCGGACGCGCGCGTGGTTTTTCGGCCGATGTGGGGATTGACAACAGCGCGCAAACCGAATAGATTCCGTATAAGAACAGAACGACGTTGACGGCGGGTGTGATCGCCGGTACATTATCAGCTATGACAGCGGGCGCCGCTGACCTCCGAACTCCGTAACCAGCTTACGGGTCTCCGCATCGCGGATAGGGGTCAGGGTGCCCGCTGTGCTTTTGCCTTCCGCGGCACCCACTTCCAGATGTTGAAGCCCGCCTCCGTCTGCTTCGATTCCACGCACAGGCTCGGCTTCCCCACCCCCGCGCAGATCCGCTCGGCCAGCTCGATCTTCCCACGGCTGGCACCCGGCGCGGTGTGGCCGCCGGCGTAGTGGAAGCCCACGGCCCCGGTCAGCACGTCCACCACCTGGATCAGGTCGTCCTTCTTCGAATCCCGCGCCTCCACCGACTCGCAGCAGGCGTAGTCGAGGCCCCGGTCGCGCCGCGCGGCGGCGTTCAGGGTGTCGCGCAGCGTCTGGAGCCGGCCGCCGCGCTGCAGGTTCAGCGCGTCGAGGCGGACGCGGTACAGCCAGCCGGGCTGCACCCGCGACAGCAGCAGCGTCCACCAGGCCTTGAAGTAGCCCAGCTCCCGGTCGCCCTCGTTCCATGCGTCGTTGTCCACCAGCCGCCGGTCGATGACGATGCACTTGTACTTGATCCGCCGCGCCCCGATCTGCGCGGCGACGAGGTCTACCAGCTCCAGGTAGAACGGGTGCGCCGCCGAGCCGGAGCATTTTTTCCACTTCACCTCGCCGGTGCAGCCGTGGCGCGCGCGTGCGGCCGCGATCAGGCCGCGCAGCGCGTCCGCGTGGCGGGCGGGCACCCACAGGCCGCCCAGCAGGTCGTAGTGCCCGCGCTTCAGCGACTCGTCGCCGTAAACCTCCACGCGGGGACGGTCGGGGCGCACGGGTGTGGGTGATGGCGGGTGGAGGTGCGGCGTCACGGGGGTGCGGCGCGGGTGGCGAAGAAAGAGGGCCCCGCCCCGGCCATCAGGGGAAAGGGCCCTCGGCTTCCAGCTGCTGCGCCAGCGAAAGTGGCCGTGCCTTCCACCCCTGTCAAGCGCGCGATGGTTCACGGCTCGCCAGCGGATGCAGACGAGCCGGTGGTCACACGGCGGAATCGAGATCGATCGTCCCCAATGCCCGAGACGACAGAGCCGCGGAGGAGGCGCTTCCGCCGCGGCTCTGCGGCTTTTCACGAGGATTACGTCCCTGGGATTGCAGAGCGGGTCATGCGGATCCAGCGAACTCCGTTCCGCGGACGGGCAGTTGCGTGAGGGATTCGCGCCCGGAGGGCCGAGACGGCGGCGCGCCCGCGTCCGTGCCTGCGGGAACGAGCGGGGCCATGGCGCGCCGGCGGCTCGGCGCCGTTGGCAACGGCGGTATCGTTGCCTACGGCGCGCGAAGCCCGGCCCGGAGCGCAGCGGAGGGACACGCCCGGACCCGGCTCTTCCGTTTCGGGCCCCAGCACCGACTTTTCGGACTCTGGATCAGAGGCCCGTTCCCGTGGCGCGGGGATGAAGCTGGGTGAGCACACGAGGCACGTCGTCGGCCAGCACCACGGCCACGTCGCCCTCGCCGAGCAGCTCCAGGGCGCGGGCCACGGCGGCCGCCTCGTCGGGCTGGTGCTCGATCTGGTCGCCGTGCAGGCCGGCCTCGCGCAGCCCTTCGATCAGGAGCGTGGCGACCTCGCCGGGGCGCCGGCCGCGCAGGTCGCCATCCTCCTTCACGATCACCAGGTCGAGCCCGGCGCAGAAGCGCGCCACCGAGCGCACGTCCTCGTCGCGCCGGTCGCCGGGCACCCCCACCACGCCGATGCGGCGGCGGGCGGGGATGTTGGCGACCATGTCCATCAGCCCCTCCACCGCGGCGGCGTTGTGCGCGTAGTCCACCAGCACGCGCGCGTCGCCCACCCGCAGCAGGTTGAGCCGCCCCGGCGTCATGCTGGGCGAGGGGAAGAAGGACAGGAGCCCGGCGCGGATGGTGTCGTAGCGCACCCCCTGCACGTAGGCGGTGGCGATGGCGGCCAGGATGTTCCCCTGCTGGAAGCGCGCGGCGCCGCCCATCATCAGCGGCACCTCGGCCACGCCGGCGATGGGGATGCGCAGCCGGCCGCGGCGGATCACGAAGGTGCCGTCCTCGATGCGCGCGCCGATCCCGGCCCGCGCCACGTGCTCCTCGAACTTTGCGTTCGCGCCTTCGGGGAGCGTGGAGAAGAGGACGATGTCGGCGCCGGTGCGGTCGCGCATCGCGTAGACCAGCGGGTCGTCGGCGTTCAGCACGGCGTGCCCCTCGCGCTTCACCACCGCGGGGATCACCGACTTCACCTCGGCCAATTGCTCCACGGTGTTGATCCCGCGCAGCCCCAGGTGGTCGGCGGACACGTTCAGCACCACGCCCACGTCGCACTCCTCGAACCCCAGCCCGGCGCGCAGCAGCCCGCCGCGCGCCGTCTCCAGCACCGCCACGTCCACCGTGGGGTTGGAGAGGATGATGTTGGCCGAGAACGGGCCGGTCATGTCGCCCTCCATCACCAGCCGGTTCTGGAGGTAGACGCCGTCGGTGGTGGTGAAGCCCACCGTCTTCCCCGTCTGCCGGAAGAGGTGGGCGACGAGCCGGGTCGTCGTCGTCTTCCCGTTCGTCCCCGTCACGGCGATCACGGGGATGGTGTACGCCTGCCCCGCCGGGTACAGCATGTCGATCACGGGGGCGCCCACGTTGCGCGGCTTCCCCTCGTGCGGGTGCGTGTGCATGCGCAGCCCGGGGGCGGCGTTCACCTCGATGATCACCGCCCCGTTGTCGCGGAAGGGCACCGAGATGTCGGGCGAGAGCACGTCGATCCCGGCGATGTCGAGCCCCACGATCCCCGCCGCCATCTCGCACGAGGTGATGTTGTCGGGGTGGATCTCGTCGGTGCGGTCGATGGAGGTGCCGCCGGTGGAGAGGTTGGCGGTGGCGCGCAGGTACACCGCCTCGCCCGCCGCGGGCACCGTTTCCCATGCCGTGCCGCGGGCGCGCAGGTACTCCTCGCTCACCGCGTCGTCGGGGAGCCGGGTGAGGGTGCGCGTGTGGCCGCGCCCGCGGCGCGGGTCGCGGTTGGCCTCCGCCACCAGCTCGCGCACCGTCAGCGCGCCGTCGCCCACCACGTGCGCGGGGACGCGCTCGGCCACCGCCACCAGGCGCCCGTCCACCACCAGCACGCGGTAGTCGCGCCCGGTCACGAAGCGCTCCACCACCACCCGCCGCCCGTACGCGCTGGTCACCGGCCACGCCGCGCGCACCTGGTCGTCGTTCTCCAGCCGCCCCGAGATGCCGCGGCCGTGGCTGGCGTCCAGCGGCTTGA
>DASQLJ010000418.1:0-3027 GCA_035630095.1 Longimicrobium sp. | reverse complement strand
GTCGCCGCCCCGCTCCGCGTCCGCCCGCATGAGCTGGCGGAAGGCCGACGGCGTCTGGCTCAGCACGGTGACGCCCTCGCGCTGGATGAGCGCGTGGAACGCCTCGGGGTCGCGGCTGACGTCGAGCGGCACGACGACGACACGCCCGCCGTACAGCAGCGCGCCCCACAGCTCCCAGACGGAGAAGTCGAAGGCGTAGGAGTGGAAGAGCGTCCACACGTCGTCCGGGCCGAAGCCGAACCACGCGTCGGTCGCGCTGAAGAGCCGCGCGACGTTGCGGTGCTCGATCAGCGCCCCCTTGGGCGCGCCGGTGGAGCCGGAGGTGTAGATGACGTACGACAGGCTCCCGGGCCCGGCCCCGCTCTCCGCATTCTCCGCGCTCTGCGCCGCGATCTCCTCCGCCGCGCCGTCCAGGCTCACCACCTCCACGCCCTCCCGCGCCGGGAGCGCGCCGCGCAGCGTCTCCCGCGTGAGCAGCACCGGGGCGGCGGAGTCGGCCAGGATGAACGCCAGCCGCTCGGCCGGGTAGCCGGGGTCCAGGGGCACGTACGCGCCCCCGGCCTTCAGCACCGCCAGGATGGCGACCACCATCTCCAGGCTCCGCTCCAGGCAGATCCCCACCCGCACCTCCGGACCCACCCCACGCCGCCGAAGGGAGTGGGCGAGCTGGTTCGCATGCTCGTTCAGCTCGCGGTAGGTGAGCGACTCCTCCTCGAAGCGCACGGCCACCGCCCCCGGCGTGCGCGCCGCCTGGGCCTCGAACAGCTCGTGGATGCACCGGTCCGCCGGAACCTCGGCCGCCGTGTCGTTCCACGCCTCCAGCACGAGCGCGCGCTCCGCCTCGCCGAGCAGCTCCAGCCGCGAAAGCCGCACGTCCGCGTCGGCGGCGACCTGCTCCAGCACCCGCTCCAGGTGGCCGAGCATCCGGAGGGCCGTGCCGCGCTCGAAGAGATCGGTGCTGTAGTTCAGCCCGACACGCAGGCCCTGGGCGGTCGCCTTGGCCGTCAGGAAGAGATCGAACTTGGCGCTCGCGAGCTCCGCTCCGACTTCGCTCACCTCCAGCCCCGGCAGAGCGACTCCCCGCTCCACGGCGTTCTGCAGCGCGAACATCACCTGGAAGAGCGGCGAGTGGCTCAGGGACCGTTCCGGCTGCAGCTCGGCCACCAGGCGCTCGAAGGGCACCTCCTGGTGCTCGTGCGCGCCGAGCGTGACCGCCCGCGCCCGCCGCAGCACCTCCCGGAAGCCCGGGTCTCCCGAGAGGTCGGTCCGCAGCACCAGCGTGTTGACGAAGAAGCCGATCGTCTCCTCGACCTCCTTCCTCGTCCGCCCCGCGCCCAGGCTGCCCACCACCACGTCCTCGCTCCCGCTGTACTTCGACAGCAGCACCTGGAAGGCGCCCAGCAGCGTCATGTACAGCGTCGCGCCCTCGCTCCGCCCCAGCGCCTGCAAGCGCTCCAGCAGCTCCGGGGAGAGCTCCACCTGGACCGTTGCGCCCCGGTACGTCTGCACGGCCGGGCGCGGATGGTCGGTGGGCAGCTCCAGCAGTGCGGGTGCGTCCGCGAGCCGCTCTCGCCAGTAGCCGAGCTGCCGATCCAGCGCCTCGCGCTGAAGCTGCTCGCGCTGCCAGACGGCGTAGTCGACGTACTGCACCGCCAACTCGGGGAGCGGCGACTCCCCGCCCTCGTGGTACGCCGCGTACAGCGCCGACAGCTCCCGGTAGAGCACCCCCAGGCTCCACCCGTCGCCGACGATGTGGTGCACCGAGAGCAGCAGCACGTGCTCCTCGGCGCCCAGCCGCAGCAGCACCGCACGGAAGAGCGGGCCCGCCGAGAGGTCGAACGCCCGCCGCGCCTCCTCGCCGGCGCGCCGCCTGAGCGCCGCCTCGCGATCCGCCTCGCCGAGCCCCGACAGGTCCTCCACCGGGAGGGTGAAGGCGCCGAAGGGCGCGATCACCTGCACCGGCGAGCCGTCCACCTCGGCGAAGACCGTCCGCAGCGCCTCGTGACGCCGGACGATCTCGCCAAGCGCGCGCTCCAGCGCCCCCTGGTCCAGCGCACCCCCCAGGCGCCATGCCACGGGGATGTTGTAGACGGCGCTTCCCGGCTCCAGGCGGTCGATGAACCAGAGCCGCTCCTGCGCGAACGACAGCGGCAGCCGGCCCTCCCGGGCGGCGGGCTCGATCGGCGGAAGCTCCGACCGGCCCCCCACCAGGTCGCGGGCCCGCGCCATCTTCAGGAGCTCCCGGCGCTGGGCCGGTGTCAGTTCGGTGAGTGTCGCGACGGAGCTCATGACCTGGGGACGCTTGTGGATCGGGTGTGTGGAACGCGCGCGGATCCCTCCGTGCCCGGCGAAGCGGCTGGACGAGGGAAGACGTCGATGCCGCGGGTGGATCCCGCGCGGGCGGCGCGGCGGGGGGTGCCGGCGAGCCGGCCGCTCGCCCGCACTGTCGGCGAACCGCCCCGCCGGGTGCGGAGCGCGTGAGGAAAGTGGGAGGTCATGCGGCCGAGCCCCCGCCTGCGGCGGATGCGCGGATCGCGCGGGAGATCGCCGCCCCCGTCACCTCCACGTTCCCCTTCTTCCACATCGTGTGGTGCGTACCCGGAACGCGCTCCAGCCGGAACGGAGCGCCCCCCGGCATGTCCTCCCAGCCGCGGCGCGGGTGGTTCGGCACATCGTCGCTGACGAAGAGATGGACGGGGACCGGGAGCGGCCCGGGGACGTACTCCGCATTGGTGCGCTTGAGGAGGGCGATCCGGTGGTCCGCCTGCTCGGCCCGGGCCACGGTGACCGTTTCGGGAAGGAGCCCCCGCGCCTTGCACGTGGCGATGAAGCCCGGCAGGTCCTGGTCCCTGGTATCGACCCACAGCGCCCGGAGCGCCTCGGTCGTCGCCGGCGGCGTGCCGGTGTCCCGGGCCAGCAGATCCAGCACCGTGAGCAGCCGCATCCGCGGCGGCTCCTGATCCTGCAGGACGGCTGGGTGGAAGGTGTCCAGCAGCCCGACGAACTCCACCGCCCGTCCCGTCGCGA
>DASQLJ010000417.1:0-8292 GCA_035630095.1 Longimicrobium sp. | reverse complement strand
TCTTCGAGCTGGGCGGCCACTCGCTCTCCGCGACGCGCCTGGTCTCCCGCGCCCGTGCGGCCTTCGGGGTGGAGCTGCCGCTGCGCGCGATCTTCGAGGAGCAGACGGTGCGGGCGCTGGCCGCGCGCGTGGACGCCCTGCGCGGTGCCGCGGCGGAGCCGGAAGCGCCGCCGGTCGTCCCCGTCTCCCGGGAAGGCGAGCTGCCGCTCTCGTTCGCGCAGCAGCGGCTCTGGTTCCTCGACCAGCTGGACCCCGGGAGCGCGGCGTACAACGTCCCCGTGGCGCTGCGGCTGCGCGGTGAGCTCGACACCGGCTCGCTGGCATGGGCGCTCGGCGAGGTCGTCCGCCGGCACGAGGTGCTGCGCACCACCTTCCGCATGGGCGCGAACGGCGAGCCCGTGCAGGTGATCGGCGAGCCGGCGCGGCTGCGCCTTCCGCTGGTGGATCTCGCGGCGGTGGACGCGGCGGCGCGCGAGGCCGTGGTCGCCCGGCTGGCGCGCGAGGAGGCGGCGCGGCCGTTCGACCTGGCGCGCGGGCCGGTGCTGCGCTGCACGCTGCTGCGGCTGGAGCCGGCCGAGGTGGTCGGGCTCTTCAGCCTCCACCACATCGTCAGCGACGAGTGGTCGGCGGGGCTGATGGTGCGCGAGGTCTCCGCCCTCTACGCGGCGCGGGCGCGCGGCGAGGACGCGCATCTCCCCGATCTCCCTGTGCAGTACGCGGATTACGCTGCGTGGCAGCGGGAGCGGCTGCGGGGCGAGGTGCTTGAGCGGCAGCTGGGCTACTGGCGCGAGCGGCTGGCGGGCGCGCCCGCCGTCATCGACCTGCCGACGGACCGGCCGCGCACCGGCGTGGCCAGCGACCGCGGCGCGAGGCACGCCCTCGCGCTCTCGCCGGCGGCGGCCGCCGCGCTGCGCGAGGTGAGCCGCCGCGAGGGGGCCACGCTGTTCATGACGCTGCTGGCCGCCTGGCAGGCGCTCCTCGCGCGCTACGGCGCGGGCGAGGACGTCGTCGTCGGAACGCCCGTCGCCGGGCGCACGCGGCTGGAGACGGAGGGGCTGATCGGCTTCTTCGTCAATATGCTGGTGATCCGCACCGCGGTGGAGGGCGATCCCACCTTCCGCGAGCTGCTGGGCCGGGTGCGCGGCGGCGTGCTGGAGGCGCAGGCGCACCAGGAGCTTCCCTTCGAGCGGCTGGTGGACGAGATGGCGGTGGAGCGCACGCTCGCGCACACGCCCCTCTTCCAGGTGATGTTCACCCTGCAGGCGCCCGCGGCCGACCGGCTGGAGCTGGAGGGGCTGGTGCTCGAGGCGCTGCCGCCGGACAGCGGCGCCACGCCGTACGACCTGTCGCTGCTGCTGGGCGAGGAGGGCGATGGCCTGGCCGGCGGGCTGGAGTACCGCGCGGAGCTGTTCGACGCCGCGACGGTGGCGCGCATGGCCGGGCACCTGGTGCGGCTGCTGGAGGCCGTGGCCGCCGATCCCGACGCGCGCCTGTCCGCCGTCGACCTGCTGGACGAGGCGGAGCGGCGGCGGGTGGTGCTGGAGTGGAACGCCACGGATCGCCCTTCTCCCCGCGACCGCTGCCTGCACGAGCTCTTCGAGCAGCAGGTGGCGCGGACGCGCGGCGCGGCGGCGGTGGTGTGGGAGGGCGGGAGCCTCACCTACCGCGAGCTGAACGCGCGCGCCAACCGCCTCTCGCGCTACCTCCGCCGCCTGGGCGTGGGCGCGGAGGGCGTCGTGGCGATCTGCCTGGACCGCTCGCCGGAGATGATCATCGCCATGCTGGGGGTGATGAAGGCCGGCGGCGCCTTCCTCCCGCTCGACCCGGCGTATCCCCGCGAGCGGCTGCAGTACCTGCTGGAGGATTCCGGCGCGCGCGTGCTGCTGACGGACACGGGGCTCCGCGAGCGGCTGGAGGAGGCGATGCCGGCGCGGCGCACCACCCTCCTCTGCGTGGACGAGAAGCGCGAGTCGATCGCGCGCCGGCCCACCTGGAACCCGCACGGCCGCGTCCGGCCGCGCAACCTGGCGTACGTCATCTACACCTCCGGCTCCACCGGCCGGCCCAAGGGCGTGGGCGTGGAGCACGGAAACGCGTCCGGCTACTCGGTGGAGATGGCGCGGCTCCTCGAGCTGGGGGAAGGGGAGCGGATGCTCCAGTTCGCCTCCCCCGGCTTCGACGTGGTGATCGAGGAGGTTTTCCCCGCGCTGGTGAGCGGCGCAGCCGTCGTGGTCAGCCGCGCCGAGCTGCTGGAGCCGGCCGAGCTGGCGCGGGTGATCGACGAATCCTCCGTCACCATGATGGAGCTGCCCACGGCGTACTGGCACGAGTGGGTGCGCACGATTTCGGAGGACGGCCATCGTCTCCCGGCGACGCTGCGGCGGGTGCTGATGGGCGGCGAGCGCGTGCTGCCGGAGCGGCTGCGGCAGTGGCGGGAGATCGGCTGCGAGCTGATCCACGTCTTCGGGCTGACGGAGACGACGGTCACCACCACCATCCACCGCCTGCCCGCCGGCGAGGACGCGGGCGCGGGCGAGCTGCCGATCGGCACCCCGATCGCCAACCAGCGCGTCTATGTGCTGGACGGCGGTCTCCGTCCTGTCCCCGTGGGCGTTCCGGGGGAGATGTACATCGGCGGCGAGGGCGTGGCGCGCGGCTACCTGCGGCGCGCGGCGCTGACGGCGGACCGCTTCGTCCCCGATCCCTTCGCCGCGGACGATGGCGCGCGGCTGTACCGCACGGGGGACCGGGCGCGCTGGCGCGGCGACGGGGCGCTGGAGTTCCTCGGCCGCGCCGACGAGCAGGTGAAGGTGCGCGGCTACCGCATCGAGCCGGGGGAGATCGAGAGCGTCCTCACCGGCCACCCCGCCGTGGGCGAGGCCGTGGTCGTGGCGCGCGAGGACGCGCCGGGCGACCGGCGGCTGGTGGCGTACATGGTCGCGCGCGACGGGACCCGGCCGGAGCCGGGCGCGCTTCGGGCGCACCTCTCCGGGCGCCTCCCCGACTACATGGTGCCGGGCGCGTTCGTCGTGCTCGACCGCATCCCGCTCACGCCGAACGGGAAGGTGGACCGCCGCGCCCTCCCCGCGCCGGGGCACGACCCGTCGCGCGACGAGGCGTACGTCGCCCCGCGCACCTCCACCGAAGCGGCGCTGGCGGAGATCTGGGCCGAGGTGCTGGGGCTGGGCCGCGTGGGCGTGGAGGAGAACTTCTTCGCGCTGGGCGGCCACTCGCTGATCGCCACGCGGGTGACGGCACGCGCGCGGGAGGCGTTCCGGATCGAGCTGCCCCTGCGGGCGCTCTTCGAGGCGCAGACCGTGGCGGGGCTCGCCGCGCGCGTGGACGAGCTGCGCGGCTCCGGGGCCGGGGCGGAGGTGCCGCCGATCGTCCCCGTCCCGCGGATCGGGGAGCTGCCGCTCTCCTTCGCCCAGCAGCGGCTCTGGTTCCTGGACCAGCTGGACCCCGGGAGCGCGGCGTACAACGTTCCCGTGGCGCTGCGGCTGCGCGGCGGGCTGGACGTCGCGGGATTGGCTTCGGCGCTCACCGAGGTGGTGCGGCGCCACGAGGTGCTGCGCACCACCTTCGACGTGGGCGCGGATGGCGAGCCGGTGCAGGTGGTGCACGATCCCGCGCCCGTGCGTCTGCCGGTGATCGACCTTTCCGCCGTCGATCCGGCCTCGCGCGACGCGCTGGTCCAGCGGCTGGCGGGCGAGGAGGCGGCGCGGCCGTTCGACCTGGCGCGGGGGCCGGTGCTGCGCGGCACGCTGCTGCGGCTGGCGCCGCGCGAGGCGGTGGGCCTCTTCACCCTGCACCACATCACCAGCGACGAGTGGTCGGCCGGGCTGCTGGTGCGCGAGGTGTCGGCCCTCTACGCGGCCGCGGTCCGCGGCGAGGCGGCGGATCTCCCCGGGCTGCCGGTGCAGTACGCCGACTACGCGGTGTGGCAGCGGCGCTGGCTGGAGGGCGAGGTGCTGGAGCGCCAGGTGGCGTACTGGCGCGAGCGGCTGGCCGGCGCCCCCGCCGTGCTGGAGCTGCCCGCCGACCGCCCGCGCGCCGCGGCCGCCGGCAACCGTGCCGGGGCGCACGCCTTCGCGGTGCCCCAGGCGGTGGACGCCGCCCTGCGCGAGCTGGGCCGGCGCGAGGGCGCCACGCCGTACATGACGCTGCTGGCCGCATGGCAGACGCTCCTCGGCCGCTACGCCGGCGACGACGTGGTGGTGGGGACGCCGATCGCGGGGCGTACGCGGCTGGAGACGGAGGGGCTGATCGGCTTCTTCGTCAACACCCTGGTGATCCGCACCGGCCTGCACGGCGACCCCACCTTCCGCGAGGTGCTGGCGCGGGTGCGCGAGGGCGTGCTCGAGGCGCAGGCGCACCAGGACGTGCCCTTCGAGCGGCTGGTGGAGGCGCTGGCGGTGGAGCGCTCGCTGGCGCACACGCCGCTCTTCCAGGTGATGTTCTCGCTGGAGCAGCACGGCGCGGACGGCGGCGGGCTGCGGCTGGAGGGGACCGAGATCGAGCCCGTCGCCTCCAGCAGCTGGACGGCCAAGTTCGACCTCACGCTGGGGCTGAGCGACTTCGGCGACCGGGTGGCCGGGGCGCTCTCGTACCGCGCGGAGCGCTTCGAGGCCGCCACCGTGCGGCGGATGGCCGGGCACCTGGCGCGCGTGCTGGAGCAGGTCGCCGCCGACCCCGACGTCCGCGTCTCGGCGCTGGCGCTGCTGGGCGACGCCGAGCGGCGCCTGGTGGCGGAGGCGTGGACCCGGACCGGCGCGGGGGACCCGGCCGGCGCCTGCGTCCACGAGCTCTTCGAGGCCCAGGTGGCGCGCACGCCGGGCGCGGTGGCGCTGGTGCACGCGGGGGCGCCCCTCGCCTACGCCGAGCTGAACGCGCGCGCCAACCGGCTGGCGCACCACCTCCGGGGGATGGGCGTCGGCCCGGACGTGCGGGTGGGGCTGTGCGTGGAGCGCGGCCCGGCGCTGGTGGTGGGGCTGCTGGCGGCGCTCAAGGCCGGCGGCGCGTACGTGCCGCTGGACCCGGAGTATCCGGAAGAGCGGCTGCGCTACATGCTGGCCGACAGCGCGCCGGCCGTGGTGCTGACCCAGGCGTCGCTGCGGGACCGGTTCGCGGACGCCGGGGTGCCGCTCCTGGCGCTGGACGCCGACGCGCCCGCCTGGGCGGACGCGCCGGCGGCGAACCCGGCGCACGCGGCGCTGACGCCGGAGCACACCGCGTACGTCATCTACACCTCCGGCTCCACGGGGCGGCCCAAGGGGACGGAGGTGCCGCACCGCGCCATCCCCGGCTTCTTCCGCGGGGTGGAGTACGTCCGCTTCGGCGCCGGGGAGACGCTGCTGCAGCACTCCTCGGTCTCGTGGGACGCGCTCACGCTGGAGCTGTTCCCCGCCATCCTCACCGGCGGACGGTGCGTGCTGTACGCCGGCGGCAGCCACGACCCCGCGGCGCTCGCCGCGGAGATCCGCGCGAACGGCGTCACCACCCTGTGGATCCCCGCCGCCCTCTTCAACCTGCTGATCGACACCGCGCCCGAGACGCTGGCCGGGGTGAGCCAGGTGATGGTGGGCGGCGAGGCGGTGTCGGCCGCGCACGTGCGCCGCGCGCTGGCGCTGTACCCCGGGCTCCGGCTGGTCAACGGCTGGGGCCCCAGCGAATGCACCGTCTTCGCGAGCTGCCACGTCGTCCCGGCGGGCTTCGCCGCGGACACGGTGCCGATCGGCAGGCCTGTGGGCGACCGCGGGGTCTACCTGCTGGACCGGCGGATGGAGCCGGTGCCGGTGGGGGTGGCGGGCGAGCTCTGCATCGGCGGGCCGGCGGTGGCGCGCGGCTACCGCGGCCGCCCGGGGCTGACGGCCGAGCGCTTCGTGGCCGACCCGTTCGGCGAGCCGGGGGCGCGGCTGTACCGCACCGGCGACCTGGGGCGCTGGCTCGCGGACGGGACGATCGAGTTCGTGGGGCGCACCGACTTCCAGGTGAAGGTGCGCGGCTTCCGCATCGAGCCGGGCGAGATCGAGCGCGTGCTGCTGGAGCACGCCGGGGTGCGCGAGGCGGTGGTCGTGGCGCGCGAGGACGCGCCCGGCGAGAAGCGGCTGGTCGCCTACGTGGTCGTCGTTCCGGGCGAGGGCGTGGCGCCGGCGGTGCCGGAGCTGCGCGCGCACGCCGCCGCCCGCCTCCCCGGCTACATGGTGCCCGAGGCGTTCGTCGCGCTGGATGCGCTCCCGCTCACGCCGCACGGCAAGGTGGACCGGCGGGTGCTCCCCGCGCCCGGCCGCGCCGACGCGGGAGCCCGCTACGTGGCGCCCCGCGACGCCGTTGAGGAGGTGCTGGCCGCGCTCCTCGCGGACCTGCTGGGGGTGGAGCGGGTGGGGGTGGAGGACAACTTCTTCGCCCTGGGCGGCCATTCCCTCACGGCCACGAAGTTCATCTCCCGCATCCGCGAAACGCTCCAGGCGGAGCTTCCGCTCCGCGCCCTCTTCGAGGCGCCGACGGTGGCCGAGCTGGCGCTGCGGATCGTGGCGCGGGAGCGCGAGCCGGGGCTCACCGGGCGCATCGCCGACGTCGTGGTCACCCTCCTCGCCCTGTCGGACGAGGAGCTGAGCCGGGCCGAGGCGGAAGCCGGCCTCCGCACGCCCGCCGGCCCCCGCGCCACCGCGCCGGCGGGGTGAAAGCCGCGCCCGGCGGCCACGCGAAGCCGTCCGCCGCCGCCCGTCCGCACCGCACCTTCGTCGATCCAACGTCCCACCCCCCCCTTTCGCGCGTCATGACGCTCTCGCTCGAACGACTGGCCCTGCTGCCATACCTGCTCGGACGCCAGGGAATCGTTGCGCCGGATGCCGACCGACCCACGCGGGCCGATCGCGACGGCGCGCTGCCGCTGTCGTTCGCGCAGCAGCGGCTCTGGTTCCTGGACCGCCTGGATCCCGGGAGCCCGGTCTACAACGTTCCCATGGCGCTGCGGCTCCAGGGCGCGCTCGACGCCGCCGGGCTGGCCTGGGCGCTGGGCGAGGTGGCGCGGCGCCACGAGGTGCTGCGCACCACCTTCGGCGTGGGCGCGGACGGCGAGCCGGTGCAGGTGGTGCACGAGCCCGCGCCCGCGCGCCTGCCGGTGATCGACCTTTCCGCCGTCGATCCGGCCCCGCGCGACGCGGTGGTCCAGCGGCTGGCGCGCGAGGAGGCGGCGCGGCCGTTCGACCTGGCGCGCGGGCCGGTGCTGCGCAGCACGCTGCTGCGGCTGGAGCCGGCGGAGGCGGTGCTCCTCTTCACCGTGCACCACATCGCCAGCGACGCCTGGTCGATGGAGATCCTGCAGCGCGAGGTGACGGCGCTCTACGGGGCCTGGCTCCGGGGCACGGACGCCAATCTCCCCGAGCTTCCCGTGCAGTACGCCGACTACGCCGTCTGGCAGCGCCGCTGGCTGGCGGGCGAGGTGCTGGACCGCCAGCTCGGCTACTGGAAGGAGCGGCTGGCCGGCGCCCCCGCGGTGCTGGAGCTGCCGGCCGACCGCCCACGAGCCGCCGTGGCCCGCGCGCGCGGCGGGAGCGCGGCGTTCGACGTCCCCGGCGAGGTGGCGGACGCGCTCCGCGAGCTGGCGCGGCGCGAGGGGGCCACGCTGTTCATGACGGTGCTGGCCGGCGTGGCCGCGCTCCTCTCGCGCTACGGCGGCGAGCCCGACGTGGTGGTGGGGACGCCGATCGCCAACCGCGCGCGGGCGGAGACGGAGGGGCTGATCGGCTTCTTCCTCAACACGCTGGCGCTGCGGATCGACCTCACCGGCGACCCCACCGTGCGCGAGCTGCTGGGGCGGGTGCGGGAGACGGCGCTGGGCGGCTACGCGCACCAGGACCTCCCCTTCGAGCGGCTGGTGGACGAGCTGGACGTGGAGCGCAGCATGGGCCACACGCCGCTCTTCCAGGTCCTCTTCACCCTGCAGACGCCGGACGCGGGGAACGAGGGCGACGCGCCGGCCGACGCGCCGCTGATGACGGCGCTGGAGACGGCGAGCGGGACGGCCAAGTTCGACCTGGAGATCGCCATGGCCGACCACGGCACGCGCCTCTCGGGGAGGATGGAGTACCGCGCCGACCTCTTCGACCCGGCGACGGTGGAGCGGATGGCGGCGCACCTGCGGGTGGTGCTGGGCGAGATGGCCGCCGCGCCGGAGCGGCGCCTCTCCGCGCTGGAGATCCTCCCCGCGGCCGAGCGGCGCCGGGTGGTGGAGGAGTGGAACGCCACCGCCGCCGCGCCCGCGGACCTCCCCATCCACGCGCTGTTCGA
>DASQLJ010000416.1:0-2085 GCA_035630095.1 Longimicrobium sp. | reverse complement strand
CCCCGTCGCGCATCCCGCCCCCGCCATGGGCCGGCTCCTGGCGGACGCGTCCGATCCGGCCGACGACGCCGGCGCGGCCGGATCGATGCCCACGCTCCGCCGCGCCTTCCTCGTGGGCGACGTGGCGCGCCTGCACCGCCTCGCGTCCGATGTGACCATCGCCAGCTACCACGGATCCACCGGGACGCAGCGCGCCGTCTCCCACCACCGCGCGGATCCGAACGCCGCCACCGGGGAGCCGATCGTCCCGCAGGGGCGCGGCATCCCCGGCGCGCAGCTTCTGGCGCGGAGCGCCGACACGACTCCGACCGCCCGTTCACCGCAACCATCGTTTTCGCTCCATGACGTTGACTCCGTCGGTTACCAGCGCCGAAAGGCTGCTGAAGCTCGCCCGGGCCGCCAAGCTCCAGCGCAGCTCGGCGGCGGCGCCCATCGAGCCGGTGGAGCGGGGGGCGGATCTCCCGCTCTCCTTCGCGCAGCAGCGGCTCTGGTTCCTGGAGCAGCTCGGCGACCTGGGCGGCACGTACCACATCCCCACGCGGCTGCGGCTGCAGGGAGAGCTGGACCGGGGAGCGCTGCGGCGCGCGCTGGACCGGGTCGTCGCGCGCCACGAGGCGCTGCGCACGACCTTCGTGGAGGTGGAGGGCGAGCCGGTGCAGCGCATCGCCCCGGTGGAGGAGAGCCGCTTCCACCTCCTGGAGCACGACCTGGACGGCGATCCCGAGGCACAGCCCGAGCTGCGGCGGCTGCTGCGTGAGGAAGCGCGCGCCCTCTTCGACCTGGCGCGGGGGCCGCTCATCCGCGGCCGGCTGATCCGGCTGGGGCCGGACGAGCACGTGCTCGCCGTCACCATGCACCACATCGTCTCCGACGGGTGGAGCATGGGGGTGTTCACCCGCGAGCTGGGCGCGCTCTACGGAGCGTTCCGCCGCGGCGAGCCCGATCCCCTTCCCCCGCTGCCGGTGCAGTACGCGGACTACGCGGCGTGGCAGCGGCGCTGGGTGGAGGGCGAAGTCCTCCGCGGGCAGGCGGAGTACTGGACGGAGACGCTGGGCGGCGCGCCGGAGCTGCTGGAGCTCCCCACCGACCATCCGCGGCCGGCGCGGGTGGACCATGCGGGCGCGTGGATGGCCGTGGAGCTGGACGAGGCGCTGACGGCCGGCCTGAAGGCGCTCTCGCAGCGCCACGGCACCACGCTCTTCATGACCGTGCTGGCGGGGTGGGCCGCGGTGCTCGGCCGGCTGTCGGGGCAGGAGGACGTGGTGGTCGGCACCCCCGCCGCCAACCGCGGCCGCGTCGAGATCGAGGGGCTGATCGGCTTCTTCGTGAACACGCTGGCGCTGCGTATCGAGCTCGGCGGCTCCCCCTCCGTGTCCGATCTGCTGGCGCGGGTGAAGGAGCGGGCGCTGGGGGCGCAGAAGAACCAGGACATCCCGTTCGAGCAGGTGGTGGAGCTGGTGCAGCCGGTACGGAGCCTGGCGCACAACCCGCTCTTCCAGGTGATGCTCACCTGGCAGAACGCGTCGGAGGACCGGCTGGAGCTGCCGGGTCTCAGGCTGGGGGGCGTGGGTGCGGCGGGATCGGCGGGCTCTGCGGGATCTGCGGGATCCACGGGCTCCGCGGGATCGGCGGGAATCGCGGAATCTGCGGAATCTGCGGGATCGGTGGGATCGGCGGGCTCCGCATCGCAGGCGGCGGCGAAGGTCGACCTGTCGCTCTCGCTGGGGGAGTCGAGCGGGCGCATCGGCGGGAGCATCACGTACGCGACGGCGCTCTTCACGCGGGAGACCGTGGAGCGCTTGGTGGGCTACCTGCGGCGGGTGCTGGACGCCATGGCGGCCGACGACGCGCGGGCGGTGGACCGGCTCGAGCTGCTGGACGCGGCCGAGCGGAGCCTGGTGCTGGAGAGGTGGAACCGCGCGGCGGCCGAGGTTCCGCGGGACGCGTGCGTGCACGAGCGCTTCGAGGCGCAGGCGGCGCGCGCGCCCGAGGCCGTCGCCGTGGTCTTCGAGGACCGCTCGCTGACGTACGCGGAGCTGAACGAGCGCGCCAACCGTCTGGCGCACCAGCTCCGCGGGCGCGGCG
>DASQLJ010000415.1:0-4417 GCA_035630095.1 Longimicrobium sp. | reverse complement strand
GCCTTCGCGGACTTCAGCTCGACGCGGAAGGACGGTCCGCGAGTGTCGCCTGATCTCGCATCCGCCGCGACTACGCCACCCCCGGCTCGAGCAGCTCCAGCGTCCCCGCGTCCGCGTCCAGGCGCGCGCGGATGCCCACGGGGAGCGTCCAGTTGTCGTCGACGTGGCCGAAGGGGAAGCCGTGGGCAACGGGGATGCCCAGGCCGCCCAGCAGGTCGGCCAGCACATCGAGCACGCCGGGGCTGTCGTCGCCCTCGCCCGCCTCGGTGAAGCCGCCGAGGGCGATCCCCGCGACACCGTTCAGCACGCCCGCCAGGCGGAGCTGCGAGAGGAGGCGGTCCACGCGGTACGGCGCCTCGCCGACTTCTTCCAGGAACAGGATCGCCCCCCCCGTGTCGATCGCGTAGGGCGTGGCGAGCGTGGCGGCGACGAGGGAGAGATTGCCGCCCACCAGCCGGCCCTCCGCCGTGCCGCCGGCGATCGCCTCGGCGCGGCCGCCGTCCGCGGGGAAGGGGAGGACGCCCGCGGGCTCGGGAACCGTCAGCGCGCGCAGCAGGCCGCCGCGCGAGAAATCGTTCAGATCCTGGGCGGCGGGGTGCGGGCCGTGGAACGAGACGATCCCCAGCCGCTGGATCGCCAGGTGCAGCGCGGTGTTGTCGCTGAAGCCGATCACCGGCCGGGGGCGGCGGGCGAGCGCGTTCCAATCGACCGAGTCGAGGATGCGCATCACGCCGTAGCCGCCGCGCAGGCACCAGACGGCGTCCACCGTGTCGTCGGCGAGGGCGGCGTTCAGGTCTTCCACGCGCTCCGCGTCGGGGGCGGAGAGGTAGCCGTGGCGCTTGAGGACGTGCGCGCCAGGCACGGCATCGAATCCCCAGTCCCGCACGCGCTCGATCGCGCGCTCCACCGCGCCGTCGCCCAGCGGCCCGGCCGGGGCGACCAGGGCGATGCGGCCGCCGGGGCGCAGCGCGGGCGGCCGCATCATCCCGGGCCCCCGGCGATGGCCAGCAGCACCAGCGCCGCCGCGACGGTGACGATGGAGGCGGTGAGGAATGGCGCCGCCAGGCCCACGTGCGCCAGCGCCACGCCACCGGCGACCGGCCCCGCCGCGCGGCCGAGGGCGGAGAGCGACTGGTAGATCCCCAGCACGCGCCCCTGCTCGCCCGGCCCGCCCAGGCGCGAGATCAGCGACGACACGGTGGGCGAGGCGATCCCCTGGCCGAGCGCGAGGAGCCCGAGCGCGGCGAAGAGCACCGGCCACGACGGCGCCAGCGCGGTGAGCGCGAGCCCCGCGGCCACGCTGCCCAGCCCCAGCAGCGCCGTCCGCCGCTCGCCGATGCGGCGCACCAGCGGCCCCACCACGCCGCCCTGCGCGAGCGCGGATACGATGCCGAGGTAGACGAAGAGGAAGGCGACGCGGTTCGGGCCGGCGTGCCAGCGCGCGTCGGCCCACAGGCTGAACGTGCCCTCAACCCCGGCGAAGGCCAGGACGAAGAGGAAGCCGGCCAGGTACAGCGCGCGCAGCCGCCCGGGCGTGGCGCCGCCGAACAGCGCGCGCGCCCGCGCGGCGAGCCCGAACGAGCGCGGACCCGCCGTCCGCCGCTCGGGCGGGAGCGACTCGGGGAGGCGGAAGACGGCGAACACCGCGTTGGCCAGCGTCAGCGCGCCGGCGAAGAGGAAGGGCGCCGCGAACCCCCAGCGCGACAGTACGCCGCCGATCGCCGGCCCCACGATGAAGCCCAGGCCGAACGCGGCGCCGATCATCCCCATCCCCCTGGCGCGCTCTTCCGGGCGGGTGACGTCGGCGATGTAGGCCTGCGCGACGCCCACGTTGGCGCCCGCCACGCCGCTGAGCGCGCGCGCGGCGAAGAGCAGCGGCAGCGAGCCGGCCACTCCGAACGCCAGGTAGCCGGCCGCGGAGCCGAACAGCCCCACCAGCAGCACCGGCCGCCGCCCCACGCGGTCCGACAGCCGCCCCCACGCGGGGGCGAAGAGGAACTGCATCACCGAGTAGATGGCCAGCAGCCACGCCACCGCCACCGCGCCGGCGCCGAAGCGCTGCGCGTAGAGCGGGAGGAGGGGGATCACGATCCCGAAGCCCACCAGGTCCAGGAACACGGTGGCGAAGACGATGCCCAGCGGCGACCGCCCCGCCGCGGCGCTGGGCGGCAGCGGCCGCGCGTCAGCGCCCGAACGGGAGCCGCGCGAGGCCGCGAAGGTCGTTGATCTGCTCGATGACGGACTTTTCACCCTGCTTCTGTTCTTCACCCGGCGCCGGGCGCGGCGCATGCAGCGCGTCGCGCACGTCCAGGATCGCTTCCAGGTACAGCTGGTCGCGGCGGAAGTCGAAATCCAGCCGCGCCATCTCGCGCTCGTCGCCGGCGGCCTGCGCGCGGGCGTAGCCCTCGCGGTACACCGCCTCGAGGTTGGCGAGCAGGTGCTCGCGGGGGCGAGGCACGTTCGCTCCTTTCATCCCCGGCCAAAACGCTTTGGAGGGCGGGAAGATACCACCCGCACGCCGCGCGTGACAACGCGGGGGGATGGGGCGAGATTGGCGGCGAGGGATGGGACGATCGTGCTCAGCCGAGGAATCGGAGCGCGCCGGATTGGGCCGGGGCGAATGAATTCGCTGCAGCAACCACACGAAGTCCGCCTTCGCGGACTACCGGCATCGGTGTGGTCGGGGTGACGGGCCACGCGACGAGCCCCGTGTCGGCCGAGGCAGTGGCCGCGCTCAGAATCCCGTGTCCCACATGCAGGTTCCCCCCTCCCCCGCGGAGCGCGGGGAGGGGCCGGGGGAGGGGGCCGCCCGCGGCGCGCCCCCATCCCCGGAATGTTCGGAGATGTAGATCGGAACAGAGCTTTTCGATGGAAGTCATACAGAAACCACCTGGAGGCACCCGTGCAGGAAGACCCGCGCATCGAAGCGCTGAGGAAGATGGCGGCGACACGGCCGGAGGACCCGCGGCCGCGGTTCGGGCTGGCGCTGGAGATGGAGAAGGCGGGGCGGTGGGAAGACGCCGCCGCCGAGCTGCGCGCCTACCTGGGCTTGGCCGACGACGAGGGGAACGCTTACGGGCGCCTGGGCCACGCGCTGCGCCAGCTGGGCCGCGACGACGAGGCGAAGGAGGCGTACCGGCAGGGGATCGACGCCGCCGACCGCCACGGCCACCCCACCATGGTGATGGAGTTCGAGGAGGTGCTGGAGAACTGGGACTACGCCTGAGGCGGCGGCGCGTAGGCGGCCAGCGCGCGCATCCGCACGATGGTTTCCAGCTCGAACGCGATCGACTCGGGCGAGCGGCCGTCGGTGGGGATCGACACGTCGGCCAGGCGGTAGAGCGGCTCGCGCCCGGCCAGCATCTCGGCGATGCGTGGGACCGGGTCGTCCAGGTCGCGGAAGGGGCGGGCGATGGTGTCGGCGCGGAGGCGGCGGGCGGTCTCCTCGGGTGACACGCGCAGCCAGGCGGCGAGCGTGCCGGGGCCCAGCGCGGTGAGCTGCTCGGGGCGCGTGATCCAGCCGCCGCCGGGCGCCAGCACCAGGTACGGCGTGCGCGCGGCCTCGTCCGTCAGCGCCGCCTCGAGCTGGCGGAAGCGCTCCTCGCCGTCGGCGGCGATCATGTCCTGCACGGTGCGCCCGTCGCGCCGCTCGATCTCCACGTCGAAGTCGAGAAAGGTCCACTCCAGCCGCCGCGCGAGCGCCTGCCCCACCGTGCTCTTCCCCGAGGTCATGTAGCCCAGCAGCACCACGCGCTCCACCGGCCACGAGCCAGGCGCCAGTGGCGGCGCGGCCGGCGGCGGCTCGCGGCGATCGCGCGGCGGCTGGGACGGACGATCGAAATCGGGAGTCATGGGGCCGCGCTAGCGCAGGATGCGGGCCTTTGGCCTGGCTGGGGCGACGTGATTTCCGCCGTATCGAGGGCTCGCCTCCGGCAATCGCTAACCGTTGCCCGCTGACTTGGGAAGGCGGACGTATGTCGTCTGGTATCCTCGGCCTTCCTGGCGCAGAAATCCCTGCTCGACCAGCGCGCGGATGTCGCTTCGGGCCGAACGCTCCGAAACGTTTGGGGCGAACCTGTCTCGATATTGCACCGTGGTGAACTGTTCGCCCGGGTTCGTCTCGCGAAGAAACGCGACCGCGCGAGCGGGCAGCACCGACGCCTCGATCTGCGATTTCCGGACTTGTCCCGTGCGCGGCAAGGTGAGGAGAACCCCGCCCCCGTGATTGGCCCAGGTGGGGGATGGAAGCCCCGCCTGAGCCATCTCGTTGCGGATCCTCCACATCCCGATTCCCATGGTTTCGGCGTACCCCATGTAGTTGAAGACGCGGGCTATGTCGGGGTTGTGCGGGCGGGAGACGAGCCGTGCGTCCGGATCGTTGATGTACACCGCGGGAAGCATCCCCGGATTCCACACT
>DASQLJ010000414.1:0-4617 GCA_035630095.1 Longimicrobium sp. | reverse complement strand
GACGCGCTGGCGGACGGCGACACCGTGCACGCGGTGATCCTGGCGTCGGCCATCAACAACGACGGCTCCGCCAAGATCGGCTTCACCGCGCCGCGGGTGGAGGGGCAGGCCGCCGCCATCCGCGCCGCGCACGCCGCCGCGGACGTGGACCCCGCCACCATCACCTACGTGGAGGCGCACGGCACCGGAACGGAGCTGGGCGACCCCATCGAGATCGAGGCGCTCACCCGGGCCTTCCGCGCGGGGACGGACCGCACGGGCTTCTGCGCCATCGGCTCGATCAAGACCAACATCGGCCACCTCGACGTGGCGGCGGGGATCGCGGGCTTCATCAAGACCACGCTCGCGCTGCGCACGGGAGAGATCCCGCCCTCGCTGAACTTCACGCGGCCCAACCCGCAGATCGACTTCGCGTCGAGCCCCTTTTTCGTCGCCTCCACGCTGGCAAAGTGGACGCCGCCCGCCGGGGTGCCGCGGCGCGCCGGGGTCTCGTCGTTCGGCATCGGCGGCACCAACGCGCACGTGGTGATGGAGCAGGCGCCCGCCGTCGCGCCTTCCCCCGCGCCGTCGCGGCCGCAGCAGCTGCTGGTCCTTTCCGCCCGCACCGAGACGGCGCTGGACGCGGCGGCGCGGCGGCTGGCCGCGCACCTGGAGCAGAACCCGGAGCAGGCGCTGGCCGACGTGGCGTGGACGCTTCAGCAGGGGCGGCGCGCGTTCGCCCACCGCCGCGCCATCGTGGCGCGCACCCACGCCGAGGCCGCGCGGGCGCTGGCGGACGCGGCGAAGGGCGTGGCCGGCCGGGCCGGGAGCGAGGCGCCCGCCGCCGTCTTCCTCTTTCCCGGCCAAGGCGCGCAGTACGCGGGGATGGCGCGCGGCCTCCACGAGCGCGAGCCCATCTTCCGCGAGGAGCTGGACCGCTGCGCGGAGCTCCTGCGCCCGCACCTGGGGCTGGACCTGCGCGAGGCGATCTTTTCGGATGACGCGGACCGGCTGAAGCAGACGGCGCTGACCCAGCCCGCGCTCTTCGCCGTCGAATACGCGATCGCGAAGCAGTGGATGGCGTGGGGGACCCTGCCGGAGTCGATGATCGGCCACAGCGTGGGCGAGTACGTGGCCGCCTGCCTGGCCGGCGTCTTCAGGGTGGAGGATGCGCTGGCCCTCGTCGCCGAGCGCGGGCGGCTGATGCAGTCGCTACCCTCGGGCTCCATGCTCGCCATTCCCCTCCCCGCCGCCGAGGTGGAGGGGGCGCTGGGCGGATCGGTGTCCGTCGCGACGATCAACGCGCCGGACCGCTGCGTGGTCTCCGGGCCGAGCGACGAGATCGCGCGGCTGGAGGCGGAGCTGCTGGGGCGGGGGATCGACGTGAAGCGGGTGGAGACGTCGCACGCGTTCCACTCGCCGATGATGGATCCCATCCTCGACGCCTTCACGGCGCGCGTGCGCCAGGCCGCCCGCGGCGCGCCGGAGCTGCGCTGGGTGTCGAACCTCACGGGGACGTGGATCACGCCGGAGCAGGCGACGGATCCGGCGTACTGGGCGAGCCACCTGCGCCAGGCCGTCCGCTTCGCCGACTGCGTGGCCACGCTGGCCGCGGAGGGGCGCGGGCGGGTGTTCATCGAGTGCGGGCCCGGGCGCACGCTGTCGTCGCTGGTCAGGCGGCAGGTGCCGGGATCCGCCGCCATCCACTCCATCCGCCACGCGGACGACCAGGCGGACGACGTCGAGGTGCTGCTGGGCGCGCTGGGCCGCGCCTGGGCCGCGGGGGCCGAGATCGACTGGCGCGCCGTGCACGGGGGCGAGGCGCGCCGCCGCGTTCCGCTGCCCACCTACCCCTTCGAGCGCAAGCGCTTCTGGATCGACCGCGCGCCGCGGCCCGGCTTCGTGGCCCCGGCCACGATCGCCGCGGCAAACGAGGTGGAGGCGGACGCGGCGGCCGACGACCCGCGGGAGGGATGGTCGGCCAACGAGCGGGCCGTCGGGCGCATCTGGGAGACGCTGCTCGGCGCCGCGCCGGGGCTGCACGACGACTTCTTCGGGGAGGGCGGCGACTCGCTGATGGCGACGCAGCTGGTGGCCCGCATCCGCACGGAGCTGGGCGCGGAGATCGGCGTGCGCGCCGTGTTCGACGCGCCCACCGTGGCCGGGCTGGCGGCGGTGGTGGAGGGCCCGGCCGCGGATGACGGGCTGGATGCGCTGCTGGCCGGGGTGGAGGACCTGAGCGACGACGAGATCGAGGCGCTGCTGGCGGCGGGCATGGAGGAGGGCGGCGATGACTGAGCTGGCCGATCGCCTGGCGAAGCTGACGCCCGCGCAGCGCAAGCTGCTGGAGCTGCGGCGTGCGCAGCAGTCCGGGGCCGCCCCCGCCGCGGCCCCCGCCGCCATTCCCGCGCGCGGAGAGGAGCTGGCGCCGCTCTCGTTTTCGCAGCGGCGCCTGTGGTTCCTGGACCGCATGGAGCCGGGGAACGCCTTCTACAACCTTCCCAACGCCGTGCGGCTGCGCGGCGCGCTGGACGAGGCGGCGCTGGAGCGGAGCTTGAGCGAGATCGTCCGGCGTCACGAGGCGCTGCGCACGGTCTTCGCCGAGGCGGACGGCTCGCCGGTGCAGGTGATCGCGCCCTTTGGCGGGTTCGCCCTGCCGGTGGAGGACCTGTCGGGGCTCGGCGAGGCGGATCGCGAGGCGGCGGTGAGGCGCCGGGTCGGCGAGGAGGCTTCGCGGCCCTTCGACCTCTCGGCGGGACCGCTCTTCCGTGCGGCGCTGCTGCGGCTGGGTGCCGAGGATCACGTGCTGCAGTTCTCGATGCACCACATCGTCAGCGACGGGTGGAGCCTGGGGGTGCTCTTCCGGGAGCTGTCGGCGCTGTACGCGGCGTACCTGGCGGGGCGTGAGTCGCCGCTCTCCGAGCTGCCGGTGCAGTACGCCGACTACGCGGTGTGGCAGCGCGAGCAGCTGGCGGGCGGGGTGCTGGAGCGGCAGCTGGCGTACTGGCGGGAGCGGCTGGCGGACGCACCCGCGCTTCTGGAGCTGCCGACGGACCGTCCGCGCCCGGCGGTGCAGAGGTACCGCGGCGCGACGGTCCCGGTGGCGCTCTCCCCGGAGCTGCTGGAGCGGCTGCAGGCGCTGGGGCGGAGCGAGGGCGCGACGCTGTACATGACGCTGCTGGGTGCCTTCCAGGTGCTGCTCTCGAAGTACAGCGGGAGCGAGGACATCGTCGTGGGCAGCACGATCGCGGGGCGGACGCGGAAGGAGGTGGAGGAGCTGATCGGCTTCTTCGTCAACACGCTGGTGCTGCGCACCGACCTCTCGGGAGACCCGAGCTTCCGCGAGGTGCTGCGGCGGGCGCGGGAGGTCACGCTGGGCGCGTACGCGCACCAGGAGGTGCCCTTCGAGAAGCTGGTGGAGGAGCTGCAGCCGGAGCGCAGCCTGAGCCACTCGCCGCTCTTCCAGGTGATGTTCGCGCTGCAGAAGGCCGGGGGCGGGGGAGGCACGCTTCCGGGGCTGAGCGTGCGCGGAGTCGGGGCGGAGCACGTGAGCGCCCAGTTCGATCTTTCCCTGGAGCTCGCGGCGGCCCCCCAGGGCCTGCTTGGCGGGCTGTACTACAGCACCGACCTTTTCGAGCGCGGCACGGTCGAGCGGATGCTCGGCCACCTGGAGCGGGTGCTGGAGCAGGTCGCCGCCGACGCGGACGTGCGGCTTTCGCGGCTGGAGCTGCTCGGCGAGGCGGAGCGCGCGCTGGTGCTGGAGGAGTGGAACGCCACCGACGCCGCGTTCCCCGCCGACCAGTGCATCCACCAGCTCATCGAAGCGCAGGCCGCGCGCACGCCGGACGCGGCCGCCGTGGTCGCGGAGGAGTCGTCGCTCACCTACGCGGAGCTGAACGCGCGCGCCAATCAGCTGGCGCACCACCTGGCCCGCCGCGGCGTGGGGCCGGAGGTGCGCGTGGGCCTCTGCCTGGAGCGCGGGGTGGAGATGGTCGTCTCCATCCTGGCCGTGCTCAAGGCGGGCGGCGCGTACGTCCCGCTGGACCCCGGCTATCCGCCGGAGCGGCTGGCGTACATGCTGGAGGATTCGGGCGTGGCCATGCTGCTCACGCAGGAGCGGCTGCGCGGCATCCTCCCCGCTTCCGACGTGCCGACGCTGGACGTGGACGCGGCGTGGGACCTCGTCGCGCGGGAGAGCGCGGAGAACCCGGCGCCCGCCGTGACGCCGGCGAACGTGGCGTACGTCATCTACACCTCCGGCTCCACCGGCCGGCCCAAGGGGGTGATGAACGCGCACCGGGGCGTGGTGAACCGCCTGGTGTGGATGCAGGCGCACTTCGGCATCGGCGCGGACGACGTGGTGCTGCAGAAGACGCCGTTCTCCTTCGACGTGTCGGTGTGGGAGTTCTTCTGGCCGCTGCAGCAGGGCGCGACTCTGGTGATGGCGCGGCCGGACGGCCACCGCGACCCGCTGTACCTGCAGGAGGTGATCGAGCGGCGCGGGGTGACCACGCTGCACTTCGTCCCCTCCATGCTGCAGCAGTTCGTGGAGACGGCTGAGGCGGCGCGCTGCACCAGCCTGCGCCGCGTCCTCTGCAGCGGCGAGGCGCTGCCGCCGGCGCTGGTGGCGCGCTTCCA
>DASQLJ010000413.1:0-8306 GCA_035630095.1 Longimicrobium sp. | reverse complement strand
GAGGCAGCGGAGTGCTCGATTCCCCCTGATGACGCAGTTGGCGAAGCCTTCAGGCGCAGAAGACGGGTGAGCTCCCCAAGTGGGTGTCCTGCAAAAAATTTCGATACTCAGCGCATTCCGAGCCTGCAGCCACTCGTCGACAAGCCTGGCGCTGCCGCGGTCGTCGGAGCCCGCGCCGAACGTCCGGGCGTTCAGGTTGCACCCAAATCGACGAAGAGCCCGGGATGACGCCATGACCGGCGCGACGCGTCGTCGAGCGGGAATGCGGAAAGGGGGACGGCGCGCGCCGTCCCCCTTTCTTCGTAGATGTCGCGCGTGGACCGGATTCCGCAGGCGTCACAAGGATCCCGGGAACCCCGTTCCGCGGGCGGTTTGCGTGAGGGATTCGCGCCCGGAGGGCCGAGACGCCGGCGCGCCCGCGTCCGGCGCCGCCGGAGCGAGGAGAGCCTTGGCGCGGCGGCGGCTCGGCGCCGTTGGCAACGGCGGTATCGTTGCCTACGGCGCGCGAAGCCCGGCCCGGAGCGCAGCGGAGGGACACGCCCGCATCCGTAGTTTCCGTCCCCACCCCCGGCACCGGCTTTTCGGACCCGGTATCAGGCGGACCCGCCCACGGCCTCGTTCCGCGCGGCGAGAGCCTCGGCGGGCCGTCCGGCGGCGAGTTGTGCGCGCCCCGCGCGGTTGCGCGTCTTCTCCTCGTACATCGCGCGGTCGGCGCGCTCGATGGCGGCGGGGAGATCCTCGGTGCCGGAGAACGCGGCGGCGCCCAGGCTCACCTCCAGCCCCTCCACCGCGCCGATCGCGGCGCGCACCCGCGGCACCACCTCGCCCGGGAGCGCGGCGGGAAAGAGGAGGAGGAACTCGTCCCCGCCCCACCGGTAGACGCGGTCGAGCGGGCGGACGCAGCGGCGCACCGTGTCGGCCAGGCACCGCAGCAGCTCGTCGCCGGCGGCGTGGCCACGGGTGTCGTTCACCACCTTGAGGTTGTCCATGTCCAGCATGAGCGCCGTGCCGAAGCGCGCGCCGAGCGGCTCCAGCGCCGCGCCCTCCTCGTAGGCGCGCCGGTTGAGCGCCCCGGTCACCGGGTCGTACAGCGAGATCTGCTTGAGGCGGTCGTGCGCCATGGCGAGCTGGCTGCGCGCGTCGGCGTTCTCGCGCCCCACGTCTTCCAGCAGGAGCACGACCATCCCGTACCCCAGGAGCATCTGGAGGAGAAGGTCGAAGTAGCTGTTGTACCGGAGGAGGAAGAAGAGGCGGCCGTCCGGAAGGCGCCACGCGGGGACGCCTTCGAAGGCGAACGCGACGGCGTAGAGGATCCAGAGCGCCGCGATGGTCACCAGCACGATCCCCGTGGTGCGGCTCCCCAGCGTGCTGCGCGAGGCGGGAAGGCGGAGCAGGAGCCAGGCGCAGACCAGGAACGGCCCCACCAGCAGCGGCGCCTGGAAGACCATCACCGCGTTCAGGAACGGTCCCGCGAAGATGGCGCTGGCCAGGGCGTAGGCGAGCGCGGCGGGGACCGCCCAGCGCAGCACCACGCGCGGCCGGCTCCCGCGCACGAAGTTCAGCGTCCCCGCGAGCATGCAGGCGACGAAGAGGAGCTTCCCCGCCTGGTAGACCAGGTTCGCCGCCTGCGCCGCCAGCGGCTCGGCGGCCATCACCCGCGGAAAGGCGTACTGCACCCCCACGCCGCCGAGCGCCACGGCGAGCGCGGCCCACCCCCGCGTCCACTGGCGGAAGTACGACTGCGGGCGCGGATGGCTGCGCAGGAGCGCCGCGAAGAGCCCCACCAGCAGGAGCGTACCGCCGGCCTGGCTGACCAGGCCGATCACGGCGATCAGGGCGCCGACCTCGTCGGAGTTCATGGGGGACGGAACCGGAGGATGCACGGCGGAGGCGGGATGGACCTACGCCCGGAGCATAGCGCGCCGCCCCGGCTCCGACAAGCCGCGCGGTTCATGCGCGATGGAAGACAAAGGGAACGCGCCGGGTGGATACGGGAACGGGTGGCGCGGCGCGGCGGCGGATCGGAGATTGAGACCGCGCGGGAGATTGACCGTGCATGCCTCACCGACCGCGAAACATGTCATCCTGAGGGCGATCACTCGGCGCCGCGGCTACGCCAACGGCCGCAGCCCGAAGGATCTACAATCGACGGAGCGCTACGGCTAATGTATTGCGCCGACGTGTTATAGATCCTTCGGCCCCGCGAGCTTTGGCGAGGACGCTGGGAGGCGTGGTCGGCCTCGGGATGACACCGCCTGGCCTGCATGGTCAATCGTGAGAACTGGTGTGAGACTGCGCGGGAGACCACGCATCGTCGTGCGGCTCCCGGACGATCCCGGACAGAGGAGACCGATCGTGAACCCTCCGCTCACCGATGTCGAAGTGCGCATCCTCGGCTCGCTCGTCGAGAAGGAGGCGACGACGCCGGAGAACTACCCGCTTTCGCTGAACGCGCTGCTCGCGGCCTGCAACCAGGCCACGAATCGCGAGCCGGTCATGCGGCTCGACGAAGACACGGCGACGCACCACATCATCGCGCTGCGCCGCGGCGGGCTGCTGCGCCAGATCCAGCCGGTGGGCTCGCGCGTGGCCAAGTTCGAGCACCTGCTGGTGGAAGAGCTGAAGCTGGACCAGCGCCAGGCCGCGCTGCTCGGCGTGCTCATGCTCCGGGGACCGCAGACGCCGGGCGAGCTGCACGCGCGGACGGCGCGGCTGGCCTCGTTCGCCGACATCGCGGAGCTGGAGGGGGTGCTGGATTCGCTGATCGCGCGGGAGCCGGCGCCGCTCGTCGCACGGCTCCCCCGCCGGCCGGGGCAGAAGGAGGTCCGCTACGCCCACCTGCTGGGCGGCGAGCCCGCGCAGGCCGATGCGCCCGAGATGCCGTACGAGCCTCCCTTCCCCACACGCCGCGGGGAGGTGGACGACGACCGCGTCGCGGCGCTGGAGCGGACGGTGGAGGCGCTGCGGGCCGAGGTCGCCGCCCTGCGCGCCGAGCTCGACGCGTTCCGCGCGCAGTTCCGCTAGCGCGCGGGCGGCCGACGTTGGCGATGCGTCCTTTACGCGCGCGCCGGTTCCACTGGAAGACTTCCTTCGTCGCGGACACCGTCCACAGGGACGTGGCGCGGTGCCCGCCCCGCTACCGTCGCGGAGGCCCGTCCGTCGATCCGGGCGTGAATGCCGCCCTCCACCGCTGCCGGGAGCGGGAGATCCGCCAAGGGCCGGTCCGGATCCGCGACGGCCGCTTCCAGCAGGGCGAGATAGCCGCGGATCATCCCGTCGATCGTCTCCAAATCGAACAGCTCCGTGCGGTACCAGAGCGAGCCTTCGATGCGCGCGGCGCCGTCGAGCACGTTCAGGCGCAGCTCGGAGCGGAGCGTGCGCCTGGCCCCCGGCGAGCGCGGGAGGACGCTCACGTCCGCGCCGGGGAGCCGCAGGGTTTCGTGCGCGGCGCGGGCGTGCTCCAGCTCGAAGACCACCTGGAAGAGCGGCATCTCCTCCGGCGCGGTGCCGGGCCGGAGCGTGGACGCCAGCCGGGCGAACGGGACGTCCTGGTGCCCGTACGCGCCGAGCGTGGTCTCCCGCACCCGCTTCATCAGCGTGCGGAAACCCGGCGCGCCGGAGAGGTCGGCGCGGATCACCAGCGTGTTGGTGAAGAAGCCGATGAGCCCCTCCACCTCGCGCCGCACGCGGCCCGCGACGGGCGTGCCCACGCAGACGTCCTCCTGGCCCGCGACCCGCGCAAGGAGCGCCGCGAATCCCGCCAGGAAGGCCATGTAGAGCGTGCATCCCTCCCGCCGGGCGAGGGCACGCACCGCGTGGGAGAGATCCTCCCCCAGCCCGAACGTTCGCACGGCGGCCCACCCCCGCGCGCCGGCCAGCCGCGGCCGGTCGGTGGCGAGAGCGAGGCGCGGTGCACCGGCCAGCCGGTCCTTCCAGTACGCGAGCTGCGGATCCAGGACCTCGGCGGAAAGCCATGCGCGCTGCCAGGCCGCGTAGTCCGCGTACTGCACCTCCGGCTCGGGAAGCGCGGGCTCCCGCCCGGCTGCGTACGCGTACAGCTCGGACAGCTCCCGCATCAGCACCCCCGTGGACCATCCGTCGGTCACCACGTGGTGCAGGGTCAGGAGGAGGGCGAGCTCCCGCTCCCTCGCGCGCACGAGCACCGCGCGGAGCAGCGGCCCGCGCTCCAGGTCGAAGCGGCGCGCGGCCTCCGCCTCGGCCAGCGCCTGGAGCGCCGCCTCCCGCCCCGCCGCGGGAAGCGCGCGCAGGTCCGCCACGCGAAGGGGCACGTCGTGGGGGGGATGGACAACCTGCGCCACCCGTCCGCCGGCGTCGCGGAAGGTGGTGCGCAGCACTTCGTGGCGCCGCACCAGCCCGGTGAGCGCCCGCCCGAGCGTCCGCGCGTCCAGCTCGCCCCGCACACGCAGGCCGTAGTGCAGGTTGAACGAGGTGTCGGCGGGGTTGCGGCGATACGCCTGCCACAGCCGCTCCTGGCCGAAGGAGAGGACCGGATCGCCGTCGCGCGGCACGCGCCGGAGTGGAAGCGGGCGCGCACCGCCGCCGGACGCCAGCGCCGCCTGCACGCGCTCCGCGAGCCCGGCCACCGTGGGATGCTCGAACAGGGCCCGCAGCGGCACCTCCGCCCCGAACGCCTGCCGGATGCGGGAGATCACGCGGGTGGCCAGCAGGGAGTGCCCGCCCAGGTCGAAGAACCCGTCGTGGATCCCCACCCGCTCCACCCCCAGCACCTCGCCCCAGATGTCCGTCAGGATCTCCTCCGCCGGCGTGCGCGGGGCCACGTACGCCCCGCCCGCCTCCCAGCGCGGCGCGGGGAGCGCGCGGCGGTCCACCTTTCCGCCGGCGGTCAGGGGGAAGACCGCGAGCACCACGAACGCGGCCGGGACCATCGCGTCCGGCAGGCGTGCTCGCAGGTGCCCGCGGAGCGCGGCGGCCGGTACCGCCTCCGGCTCGCCCGCCGCGACGTACGCCACCAGGCGCCGCTCGCCCGGCGCCGCCTCGCGCGCGAGCACCAGCGCGCCGCGGACGCCGGGGAACTGGAGGAGCGCGGCCTCGATCTCACCCGGCTCCACGCGCACGCCGCGGATCTTCACCTGCTCGTCCAGGCGGCCCAGGCACTCGATCCGGCCGTCCGCGCGGTAGCGCCCCAGGTCGCCCGTCCGGTACAGCCGTCCGCCGCCCCGCGGGGCGTACGGGTTGGGGACGAAGGCGGCGCTCGTCCGCCGTGCGTCGCCCAGGTAGCCCAGCCCCACGCACCGCCCGCCCAGGTGGATCTCGCCCACGACCCCGGGGGGCACCAGCCTGCCGCCGCGGTCCAGGATCAGGGCCGAGGTGTTGGCGATCGGCCGCCCGATGGGAATGCGGCCGCCGTCTTCCCGGCTCACCGCGTGGTGGACGGAGCCGATGCTGCACTCGGTGGGACCGTACAGGTTCACCACCCGCACGTGCGGGAAGCACGCCATGAACCGATGCGTCGTCTCTGCCGTGATCTGCTCCCCGCCCACGACCACCGTGCGCAGCGAGCCCAGCCGCTCCCGCGCGCCCGCGTCCGCCGCCAGCTCCGGCACCAGCGCGTCGAAGACGGAGGGGACGAAGTCGGCCATGGTCACCGCCTCGGCGCGGATCAGCTCCGCCAGGGAATGCGCGTCCGCCTCGCCGCCGGCGCTCGGGATCACCGTGCGGCCGTCCGTCGTCAGGGGCCAGAAGAGCTGCCAGACGGCGCTGTCGTACACGTGCCGCGTCGTCTGCAGCACGCTCCGGGCGGCGGGCGCACCAAAATGCTCCGTCATCCAGTGGAAGCGGTTTGCGATCCCCCCGTGCGGCACCACGGCGCCCTTCGGCACCCCCGTGGAGCCGGAGGTGAAGATCGCGTAGATCGGATCCCCGGGACCGGCCCCGCACTCCGGGTTCGGCGCGTCCTCCCCATCGACCGTCACGGCGAGCACGGGGCAGCCGAGCGCCCGCGCCTGGTCGAGCACGCCTTCGCCCGCGAGCAGCAGCGGGGCGCGGAGGAGGTCCAGCACCGCGCGCAGCCGCTCCCCCGGCCACGCCGCGTCGAGCGGGACGAAGGCCGCGCCCGCCTTCATCGTGGCGAGCATCGCGACGGCCGCGTGCGGGCCGCGCTCCGCCAGGATCGGGACGAAGCCGCCGCGCCCCACCCCGCGGCCGCGCAACTCGCGCGCGAGTCGGTTGGCGGCGCCGTTCAGCGCGGCGTAGGTGATCCGCCCGCCCTCGTGCACCAGGGCGACGGCGGCGGGCGTGCGCTTGGCCTGCGCTTCGATCAGCTGGTGGATGCAGCGATCGGGGGGATAGGCGCGCGCCGTCCCGTTCCACCCGTTCAACACCCGGTCGCGCTCCGCCTCCGTCAGCAGCTCCACGCCCGAGAGGCGGCGATCCGGGTCCTCCGCCACCTGCTCCGCCAGCCGGACGAAGTGCGCCAGCATCCGCTCCGCCGTCTCGCGGTCGAAGAGATCGGTGTCGTACTCCAGGCGGGTCTCCAGCGCCGTTCCGCGCCGCGAGCAGGTGAGGGTGAGGTCGAACTTGGTCGTCTCCTTTTCGCCGCCGATCCGCCGAACGGCGAGGCCGGGAAGCGGGGGGCCGGCTGCGGCGTCGGCCTCGTCCAGGGTGAACATCAACTGGAAGAGCGGCGAGTGGCCTAGCGAACGCTCCGGCCGCAGCGCCGCCACAAGCCGCTCGAAGGGCACCTCCTGGTGATCGTACGCGCCCAGCGCCGCGCGGCGCACCCGCCGCACGACCTCGCGGAAGCCGAGATCGCCGCCCAGCTCCGTGCGCAGCACCAGCGTGTTGACGAAGCAGCCGATGAGATCCTCGGTCTCGCGGCGCGTGCGCCCGGAGACGGGGGTGCCCACCACCACGTCGTCGCTCCCCGCGTACTTCGCGAGAAGCGCCTGGAAGACGCCCAGAAGCACCATGAACAGCGTGGCGCCCTCGCCGCGCGCCAGCGCCGTGAGCCGCGCCAGCACCCCGGCCGGGAGCGCGCCGTGCACCATCCGCCCCCGCTGCGCCCGCGCGGCCGGGCGGGGGCGGTCCGTCGGCAGCGCCAGCAGCTCCGGCGCGCCGGCGAGCCGCTCCCTCCACCAGGCCAGCTGACGGCCCAGCGCCCCGCCCCGCATCTGCTCGCGCTGCCACACCGCGAAGTCGGCGTACTGCAGCGCCGGCTCCGGCAGCGGCGACTCGCCGCCCGCGGCGTAGGCCGCGTAGATCGCCGACAGCTCGCGCTGGAGCACGTCCAGGCTCCACCCGTCGGTGACGATGTGGTGCATGCCGAGCAGGAGCTCGTGCTCCTCCGCGTCCAGCCGCAGCAGCGTGCCGCGAAACAGCGGGCCCGCGGCGAGGTCGAACGGCCGCTCCGCTTCCTCCCCGGCGCGCCGCTTCGCTCCCTCGCGCTCGGCCGCCGTCCGACCGGAAAGCTCCTCTACCGGCAGCACGAAATCCGCGAACGGCTCGACCACCTGCACGGGTACGCCGTCCTGCTCGTGGAACGTGGTCCGCAGCGCCTCGTGGCGCCGCACCACCTCGCCCAGCGCCCGCTCCAGCGCCGCGTGGTCAATCCGGCCCTGCAGCCGCAGCCGCATCTGGACGTTGTACGCGGCGCTCCCCGCCTGCATCCGGTGCAGGAAGTACAGCCGCTCCTGCGCGAACGAGAGCCGGATGGCCCCCGTGCGGGCGCGCCGTTCCAGGGTGGACGGGCGGCGCTGGCTTTCGAGCATACCCTCCAGGAGCGCGCGCTTGGCGGCGGACAGCTCCGGCGGCCTGGCCGTGGGTGCTTGCTGCGAAGGCACGCTATTCACCTGTCATCAATCGAGGTTACTGCTCAATGCGAAGTTGGGGACGTGCCGGGGCGCGGGAGATGACTACGCGTGGAAACGGAGGATGGCTGATCGCCAGGCGCAGGTCGGTGTTCGACTGGGGAGGAGAAACGCGAAGTGAACCGGTAATGCCAGATCCGCTGAAGAAATCGGACTCAGACGGGCAACTGGAGAACAGAGATGAAACATCGTCCCTGTTCCTCGCAGGGTCATGAATCGATGGACCTCGATTCGACCGCCGATCTTCGCCTCAACGGTCCACTCCTTCAGCGCGAAGGAGGTCGACCACACGCTCGTTCGACGCGTCGTGTCCCGATGTACGGTCCGCGATGTTACTTCAACAACCTGAACGACACAACGTCTGCGATACGACATGTGCCGTGTCGGGCTGGCAACGTGTCGCCGGCAGGGTCAAGAGCCGCCGTTGCAGTTCTCCCCTCCCCCGCGGAGCGCGGGGAG
>DASQLJ010000412.1:0-2111 GCA_035630095.1 Longimicrobium sp. | reverse complement strand
CGCTTCGATCGCACGGGGACGGCGGCCAGCGTGCTGGGGCGGGTGGACGTGAACCTGTCGCAGGAGCACACGCTGGCCTTCCGCGGGCACCTGAACCTGTACGCGCAGGACCGCGCCCGCATCGGCTTCCTGGAGACGGAGGAGAACGGCGGCGAGGTGAGCAGCGACGGGATGGGCGCCATCGTCTCGCTGAACTCGCGCTTCGGGGGGAGCTGGATCAACGACGTGCGCGCCAGCATCACCCGCGACCACCGGCTGCAGGCGCCGTACGCCAGCGTCCCCGAGGGCCGCGTTCGTGTCACCTCGGTGCTGGAGGACGGGCGGCTGGGGGTGTCGACGCTGGTGTTCGGCGGCGACCGCTCGCTCCCCTCCACCAGCCGCGAGACCACGGTGGAGCTGACGGACGAGCTGTCGTTCCTCTTCCGCGACAAGCACCGCATCAAGCTGGGCGGGCTGGTCAACCACACCTCGTTCGACCAGCAGCAGACCTTCAACCACCTGGGTTCGTTCGAGTTCAACTCGCTGGCCGACTTCCAGGCCGGGAACGCGGCGCGCTTCACCCGCTCGCTCGCGCCGCGGACCAACCGCGGCGGGGGGATCAACTCCGCGCTCTACCTGGGCGACACCTGGCGCCCCCGGCAGCAGCTGCAGGTCACCTACGGCCTGCGCGCCGAGGGCTCGCGCTTCGACCGGCAGCCGGCGGCGAACGCGGAGGTGGCGCGGCTCTTCGGCCGGCGCACCGACGACATCCCGGCCGAGCTCCACGTGAGCCCGCGGCTGGGCTTCAGCCTGCGGCTGAACGAGCAGGGGACGCCGCTGAAGCTGCTGCGCGGCGGCTTCGGCGAGTTCCGCGGGCGCGCGCCGTTCTCGCTCTACGCCAGCGCGCTGGACCAGACGGGGCTGGAAACCGGCGAGGGGCAGATCGTGTGCGTGGGCCCCGGCGTGCCCACGCCCGACTGGCAGGCGTACGAGGGGAGCGAGGCGAGCATCCCCACCGGCTGCACCGCCGCGGGGCCGCCGCAGGCGTCGGAGCGGCGGCCCACGGTCACGGTGTTCGCGCCCGGGTTCCAGGCGCCGCGCTCGTGGCGCGCGTCGCTGGGCTTCCAGACGCAGCTCTGGCGCTCGCTGGGCGCCTCGATCGACCTGAGCCAGGCCTGGGGGGCCAGCCTGTTCGGCGTGCGCGACCTGAACCTGAACACCGGCGCGCCCACCACGCTCCCCGGCGAGGCCAACCGCCCGGTGTTCGTGGCGCCCGACGCCATCGTGCCGGCCACCGGCGAGGCGGCGTTCTTCGCGTCGCGGCGCCACCCGCAGTTCGGGCAGGTGTTCGAGGTGAACTCGCGGCTGGCCTCCACCACCACGCTGGTGACGCTGGGCTTCAACGGGCTCCTCCCGCCGCGCATCCTGTTCAGCGCGAGCTACACCTGGATGCGCTCGCGCGACCAGTCGAGCTTCGCGGGGGGGTCACCCGCGTCCGGGTTCAGCCAGGTGCCGTCGGCGGGCGACCCCAACCAGCGCGAGTGGGCGCGCAGCGACCTGGAGCGGCGGCACCAGGTGCTGGCCACCGTGGGCCTCCCGCTGTCGCAGACCTTCGAGCTGACGCTGATCGGGCGGGCCAGCTCGGGACGGCCGTTCACGCCGATGGTGGGCGGCGACATCAACGGCGACGGCGCGCGCAACGACCGGGCGTTCGTCTACAACCCCGCCACGCCGGGCGACGTGGGGATGTCTGTGGGGATCCGCCGACTGCTCGCCTCGGCCGAGGGGCGGGTGCGGAGCTGCCTGACCAGCCAGATCGGCCGCATCGCCGAGCGCAACTCGTGCACCGGCTCGTGGTCGACGTCGCTGGACGCGCGCGCCACCATCCGCCCGCCGCAGGTGAAGGACCGCCGCCTCTCGATCTCGGTGGACGCCACCAACCTGCCCGCGGGGCTGGACCTGCTGCTGCACGGGCAGGGCGGGCTGCACGGCTGGGGGCAGGGCGACTTCGGGCGCGACAACGTGCTCCTCTACCCCAAGGGGTGGGACCCGGCCGAGCGCCGCTTCATCTACCAGGTGAACGAGACCTTCGGGCAGAACCGCACGCGGCGGACGACGTTCTCGCCGTTCCA
>DASQLJ010000411.1:0-4474 GCA_035630095.1 Longimicrobium sp. | reverse complement strand
GGCGGACTTCGTGTGGTTGTTGCAGCGAATTCATTCGCCCTGCCCGGCCCCGGCGCCGACCTCTCTCTCGTCCGCAGACGACAGGATCGCTCGCCGCATCTCCTCCCACCGCCGTCCGTCGATATCGCGTAACGGCGTGGGGTGGGAGTAGAAGAGGAAGACGACGTTGGTGTCGATGAGCGTGGCGATGTAGCACAGGGCGATGCGGCGGCCCTCCTGGCGTCCCTCCGCGAACAGCACGGGGATGCCGGCGATGTCGTACCGCTCGACGGCGACGTTCTCCACCCCCGCCCGCGCGTACCCCGCCGCCATCGTCGTCTCGTCGCCGTCCCCCTCGCCGCCGCCGAAGAACACGTTGCGGGAGCGATCGTAGCCCACGTTCATGCTGAACGTGACGGAGAAGAACCCGTCGCGAGGCGTGCACGACTCATCGCGCGCATGGCGCACGCAGTCCAGCTCGCTCATCCACCAGGTGTGCGCGGGATAGTTCCCCGGCACCGCGACCCACCCCGCGGGCACCCGAAAGCGCACCGGCAGGTCTACGATGAAGTTGCCCGACGTGAGCTCGCCGAAGGAGAGACCTCTGAATTCCTCGGACATATTCGCCAGACTGGAAGGTTTGATCAGAGCAGCAGCCACGTCGCGAGCCCCAGCAGCAGCAGGAACCCGCACATGTCCGTGAACGTGGTGACGAAGATGGAGGACGCGACCGCGGGATCGACGTCCAGCCGCTCCAGCACGATGGGGACGAAGGCGCCCGCGAAGCCGGCGACGGCCAGGTTCAGCCACATCGCCACCATCACCACCACGCCCAGCATCACGCTCTCGTTGAGCACGTAGGCGATCACCGCCACCGTGGAGCCGATGGCGAAGCCGTTGCCCAGCCCCACCAGCACCTCCTTCCCCACCACGCTCCAGCGGCGGCTGTCCGAGTCGCCCGAGAGCGCCAGGCGCCGCACGGTCACCGCCAGCGCCTGCGTCCCCGTGTTGCCGCCCATCCCGGCGATCACCGGCATCCACGCCGCCAGCAGCGGGAGGGCCGCCACCGTCCCCTCGAACGCGATCACCACCGACGACGCGGCGAAGGCGGTGAGCAGGTTGACGAAGAGCCAGGGGAGCCGCACCCGCACCGCGTCCCACCAGCCGCCGCGCAGCTCCTCCTCGCCCGAGGTGCCGCCCAGGGACAGGATGTCACGCGTGGCCTCGTCCTCCACCACGTCGATGGCGTCGTCGAAGGTCACGCCGCCCAGCAGCCGCCCCTTCCCGTCCACCACCGGCACCACCGACAGGTTGTAGCGCGCGAGCACCCGGGCGACCTCGTCCTGCGGCGTGTCGGGGAGCACGGCGGCGATGGGGGGCAGCACCAGCTCGTCCAGGCGGGCGCCGGGCGCGGCGGTGATCAGCGTCTGCAGGGGGAGGTAGCCCTCGAGCAGGCCCAGCGCGTCCACCACGAACACCACCCAGATCTCCCCCACCTCCTGCCCCTGCCGCCGCACCTCGTCGATCGTCTGCGCGGCCGTCAGCGAGACCGGCACCACCACCAGCTCGGTGGTCATGATGCCACCCGCCGACTCCTCGTGGTACCGCATCAGCTCGCGGATCTCGCCCGCTTCGGCGCGGGGGAGCGACGCCAGGGCGCGCACCTGGTCGTCGGGATCCATGTCGCCGATGATGTCGGCGGCGTCGTCCACCGCGAGCTCGGCCAGGATGTCGCCCATCTGCTCGCTGCCGAGCGCCGCGAGCGACTCCTCGGGGTGCTCGTCGGGCTCCATCTCGGCGAGCGCCTCGGCGGCCAGCGCGGGCTCGTCGGCCAGCGCCCGCAGCACCGTCATGCGGTCGTCGTCGTCCAGCCGCTCCAGCAGGTCGGCCAGGTCGCTGGGGTGAAGGGCGGTCAGCGCGTCGTGCAGCGCCGGCGCGTCGCCGCCCTCCAGCAGGTCGCGCATGCGCGCCGCCGCGGAACGGTCGTCAGGAGCCTCGACCATCGAGTCTTCGATCGGTGATTTGCGAGGGGGCATCACGATGCGCGGGTGGATCTCGCACGGCGCCGTGCTCCATCACGAGCGCGAGCAATCTATCCACCGTCCGGCGCCGCGCCTACACGCACGAAAGCCCCGCGACCCGCGCGAGGCTATGACGACGAAGGAAAGAGCCGCGAGCAAAGCGAACCCATGACGACGAGGGAAAGAGCCGCGAGCGAAGCGAGCCCCAAGTCCCTCCCCTGCAGTTCGGGGGAGGGACAGGCGCCCCCAGGCGCCAGGGAGAGGCGCCCCGGCTCAGCCCGCCGTGCCCAGAATCCCCCGCAGCAGCTCCTCCTGCCGGGCGAACATCTCGCTCCCCGTACGCTCGGCGCCCTCGGGATGGTCGTAGCCGAGGACGTGCAGGGTGCCGTGCACCGCCAGCCGCACCACCTCGTCCGCCGGCGTCGCGCCGAACTCGGCGGCCTGGCGCAGCGCCTGGTCCACGCCCACGTACACGTCGCCCAGCGGCGCCTCGCCGGCCTCGTGCAGCGCGAAGGAGATCACGTCGGTCGGCCCGTCGTGGTCGAGGTACTCGTCGTTTAGCGCGGCGATCTGGTCATCCCCCACCAGCGCGATCGAAATCTCCGCCGCCTCCACGCCCTCCTCGCGCAGCACGTGGCGCACGGCGGCTTCCACGCGCGCGGGGTCCACGGGCGGCGTCACGCCCTCGCCCACGCTCACCTCCACCTCCAGCTCGTCCATCGCGCTCACCTCCCCGTCGCCCCGGTGCCCGCCGGCTCCACGGGCGCCGCGCCGCCGTCCGTCCCGCCCGCGGTTTCCGGCGACGTCCCCGCACCGTTCACCGCCGACGCCGAGCCTTCCGCCGATGTCGACGATCCACCGGCCGCGCCGCTCGACCCGCCGCCGTTGGCGGACGACGGGTAGTCCACGCGGTGGTGGTACATGCTGCCCAGCGCGCGGGCCAGCACCTCCTTGGCGGTGCTGATCTCCTTCAGCGTCAGCGGGCACTGGTCGAGCTGGCCGGCGGTGATCTTGGCGGCCACGATGCGCTCCACCAGCTCGCGGATCTTCTCGGACGTGGGGTCCTGCAGCACCCGCGCGGCGCTCTCCACCGAGTCGGCCAGCATCACCACCGCCGTCTCGCGCGTCTGCGGGCGGGGGCCTAGGTACGCGAAGTCGCGCGCCTCCACCTTGCAGCCGGGGTCGCGCTCGCGCGCCTGCTGCATGAAGAACGAGATCGGCTGCGTGCCGTGGTGCTGCGCGATGAACGCCTTCACCGCGTCGGGCAGCTTGTACTGGTCGGCCAGCTTCAGCCCCTCGATCACGTGGCTGCGCACGATCGCGGCACTCATCGCCGGCTTCAGCTTGTCGTGCGGGTTGCGGCCGCGCGGCTGGTTCTCGATGAAGTACTGCGGCTTCACGATCTTGCCGATGTCGTGGTAGTACACGCCCACGCGCGCCAGCAGGGCGTTCGCCCCGATGGCGCTGCACACCGCCTCGGCCAGGTTGGCCACGCTGATGGTGTGCGCGTACGTCCCCGGCGCCTCCAGCGACAGCCGCTGCAGCAGGGGGTGCTTGGGGTCGGCCAGCTCCTGCAGCGTCTGGTTCGTGGTCACCCGCGTAAACCACTCCGCCACGGGGAGCAGGCCGACGGCGAGGAGCGACGAGCCCGTGGCGTTCACCGCGCCCCACAGCGCCGACCAGGCGATCTCCTCCAGCGTCCACGCGCGCAGCAGGCCGACCGAGACCGCGGCCGCCGCGTAGGCGCCGGCGATCAGCCCCACCACCACCCAGGTCTGCAGCCGGCGCTGCGCCAGCCGCACCGCGAACGCCGCCGCCGCGCCGCCCACGGCCGCCGTGAACGGCACCGCCATCCCCAGGAACGGCCCCTGCCCGGCCAGGATCAGCGCGAGAACGAGCGCCATCGCCAGCGCCAGCCGCCCGCCCCACAGCACCGCGATCACCATCGCCGCGAAGGGCACGGGGATCAGCTCGGGGGGCAGCGCCAGCCGCGCGATCACGGCGGCGAGCGCGGCCACCATCAGCGTCAGCACGCCCATGAACGCCACCGAGCGGTCGTCGCGGTACAGGTGCGCCCGCGAGAAGCGCATCAGCAGCGCCACGATCCCCAGCAGCAGCAGGTTGTAGAGGATCGAGCCCGCCGCGCGCGCCACCGTGTGCGACGGCCGTCCCTCGCCCCCGCGCTCCGCGAGCGCGGCCTGGTAGGCGCGCAGGCGCTCCTCCTCGCGCTCGCCCACCTGCTCGTGCGCGCCCACGATCTTCTCCCCCGCCAGCACGCGGTACTTCACCCGGTCCACCGCGGCGCGCACCCGGGTGCGGGCAGCCTCGGTCTCGCGGGCGTTCATCGCCAGCGACGGCTGGAACCAGCGCACCAGCAGCAGCCGCTGCAACTCCGCCGCGTCGGCGCCGGCGTCCGGCGGCAGGTAGCCCTGCGCCACGCGGTAGAACTGGTCGGCCGTGGCCAGCGAGTCGGC
>DASQLJ010000410.1:0-2097 GCA_035630095.1 Longimicrobium sp. | reverse complement strand
GTCCCCGCGCTGATGCGGCAGCTGGTCCACGTGGAGCGCGAGACGCCCCGGCTCTCCGGGCTGCGGCGCGCCTTCGTGGGTGGCGACCGGGTCGCGGCCGACCTGCTGGCGGAGATGCGGGAGACGCTTCCCGGGGCGGAGGCGCACGTCCTCTACGGCCCCACCGAGGGAACCATCCTGGCCTCCGCGCACCCCGTGCCGCAGGACGGGATCGTGTACGGGCACCCGATCGGCCGTCCCCTGGGGAACGTGCGCCTGTACGTCTGCGACGCGCTCGGGAGCCCGCAGCCGGCGGGCGTTCCGGGCGAGCTGCTGATCGGCGGGGCGGGGGTGGCGCGCGGCTACCTGGGCCGCTCCGCGATGACCGCGGAGCGCTTCGTCCCCGATCCGTTCTCGGTGGAAGGCGGCGCGCGGCTGTACCGCACGGGCGACCGGGCGCGCTGGCGGGCGGACGGGACGCTGGAGTTCCTCGGGCGCACCGACTTCCAGGCGAAGATCCGGGGCTTCCGAATCGAGCCGGGAGAGATCGAGGCCGTGCTGTCGGCGCACGCGGAGGTGCGCGAGGCGCGGGTGATCGTGTGGGAGGACGCGCCGGGCGAGCAGCGGCTGGTGGCGTACGTGGTCGGTGGCGTCGGGGCGGATGAGCTGCGGGAGCACCTGCGGCGGAGCCTGCCGGAGTACATGATGCCGGCGGCGTTCGTGTTGCTGGAGGCGCTGCCGCTGACTCCGAACGGGAAGCTGGACCGGAAGGCGCTGCCGGCGCCGGAGTACGCGGCCGACGCGGACCGGTACGCGGCGCCGCGTACGCCGACCGAGGAGGTGCTGGCGGGGATCTGGGCGGAGGTGCTGCGGCTGGAGCGGGTGGGGGTGGAGGAAAGCTTCTTCGAGCTGGGCGGGCACTCGCTCCTGGCCACGCGCGTGGTCTCGCGCATCCGGGACGTATTCGCCATCGAGCTGCCGCTGCGGGCGCTCTTCGAGGGACCCACGGTGGCGGAGCTGGCCGGTCGCGTGGAGGAGATGCGCCGCGCGGAGCTGCCGGTGCTGCCGCCGGTGGTGCCGACCGAGCGCGCGGGGACGCTGCCGCTCTCCTTCGCGCAGGAGCGGCTCTGGTTCATCGACCGGCTGGAGCCGGGAAGCGCCGTCTACAACATCTCCCTGGCATGGCGCCTGGCCGGTGCGCTGGACGAGCGGGCGCTGGAGCGGAGCTTGAGCGAGATCGTCAGGCGTCACGAGGCGCTGCGGACCGTCTTCGCGGAGGTGGACGGCTCGCCGGTGCAGGTGATCGCGCCGTTCGGCGGCTTCGTCGTGCCGGTTGAGGACCTGTCGGTGCTCGGCGAGGTGGAGCGCGAGGCGGCGCTCAGGCGGCGCGCCGGCGAAGAGGCGCTGCAGCCGTTCGACCTCGCCGCGGGGCCGCTGTTCCGAGCGGCGCTGCTGCGGTTGGGCGCCGAGGATCACGTCCTGCTGCTCTCGATGCACCACATCGTCAGCGATGGGTGGAGCATGGGCGTGCTCTTCGGGGAGATGTCGACGCTCTACGCGGCGTACCGCGAGGGCCGGGAGTCGCCGTTGCCGGAGCTGGCGGTGCAGTACGCCGACTACGCGGTGTGGCAGCGCGAGCAGCTGGCGGGCGAGGTGCTGGATCGGCAGCTGGCGTACTGGCGGGAGCGGCTCGCGGGCGCGCCGGAGCTGCTGGAGCTGCCGACGGACCACCCCCGGCCGCGGGTGCAGACGTACCGGGGCGCGACGGTCCCGGTGGAGCTCTCCCCGGAGCTGCTGGAGCGCTTGCAGGTGGTGGGGCGGAGCGAGGGCGCGACGCTGTACATGACGCTGCTGGGCGCCTTCCAGGTGCTATTGGGCAAGTACGCCGGCAGCGAGGACGTGGTGGTGGGCAGCCCGATCGCCGGGCGCACGCGCGGGGAGGTGGAGGAGCTGATCGGCATCTTCGTCAACACCCTGGTGCTGCGGACCGATCTCTCGGGAGACCCGAGCTTCCGCGAGGTGCTGCGGCGGGCGCGGGAGGCGACGCTCGGCGCGCACGAGCACCAGGAGCTTCCCTTCGAGAAGCTGGTGGTCGAGCTGCAGCCGGAGCGCAGCTTG
>DASQLJ010000409.1:0-2645 GCA_035630095.1 Longimicrobium sp. | reverse complement strand
CCGCCTCCCCTCGCCCGACGGGGCGCTGGTGGCCGGCGAGCCCCGGGAGGGCGCGCGCGCGGCCGGGCTGCAGATGGGCGATGTGATCGTGGCCATCGACGGGCGCCCGGTGCGCACCCGCGGCGACGTGATGGAGGCGGTGATGCGCAAGGCGCCCGGCGAGAGCGTGAAGGTGGACTACGTGCGCTACGGCGACCGCCGCTCGGCCACCCTGCGCCTGGGCGAGATGGCGCGCCAGGCCGCCCGTCCCGCCGGCGCCGGCGCCGACGCGCCGGCCGACGCCACCGACCGCGTGGGCTTCCGCGCGCAGCAGATGACGCCGCAGATCGCCGCGCAGCTCCGCTCGCGCACGGCCGAGGGCGTGGTGGTGACCGGCGTGGACCCGCAGGGCCCGGCCGCGGGGCAGCTCTTCGCCGGGCTGCTGATCGAGCGCTTCAACGGGCGCGCGATCGCCACCGAGGCCGAGCTGGCGCAGGCCGTGGCGGCGGTGCGCCCGGGGCAGGTGGTGTCGGTCATCGGCCGCCTCCCCGACGGCACGCCGACGATCGCCAACTTCCGCGCGAGGAATTGAGGATGGCGCGGAGGCGGCGGCGCCACACCATCCTGGTGAGCGGCGGCCGCACGGGGAGGTAGGACTCTTCCGCCATCGGTGGATGAACGGCGGCGCGGGCCGGGAGCGATCCCGGCCCGCGCCTTTTTCGTGTCGATCGCGTCGAACCGCGTCATGGGCTCGGTGCGGTGGAGAATCACCTGGGGTCTCACGCAGACCCAGCAGACATCGACCTGGTCCAGCACGAAAGAATCTCACGCAGAGCAGCAGAGCAGCAGAGAAGCAGAGGAGATTGGTTGTTCTCTGTTCCTCTGCTGCTCTGCGTGAGACATGTCCTTCGGATCTTACACTCAGAACGAAGCTCTGCGACGCGGTATAAAGCAGCAGGCAACTCGTGGTGTTCTGCTCACTCTGCTGACTCTGCGTGAAACCTCTTTTCCTTCCCACCTGACACCGCCAGCCGTAGCAGCGTTGCAACGATCCATTGCATCCGCTGTCACACTCCATCCCGCTCCAGCACGCCCGCCGGGGCGGTGCATCCACTCCAAGTCGTTGATATGTATGAGCTTGATGCCGGGATGACGCCGTGGTCCCGCCCGTGCCTCTTACGTGGCCGAACCCGCCGCGGCCCACCCGTCCCGCCCGCGCCGCGCACGCCACCTCTCAGCAACGAGATACCGGCCATGAGCACCCAGATCGAATCCCCCGCCCGCGGCACCTTCCTCCCCCGCCGCCGCACCGGCGCCGCGGCCACCACGGTGAGCGACGACATCGGCCGCGCGCTGCGGGCGGCGATGCGCGCGTACGTGCTGTCGCTGGGCGGCACGCCGATGATGTACCGCATCGGCGCGCTCTCGGTGGAGCCGCTGCGCGGCGGGCGGGTGCGGGTGGACGGCGGCCTGGAGGCGTGCATGGTGACGGCGCTCTTCCCCGGCGTGCGGGTGCGCGCGTTCTCCAACTCGCCCGGCGGCTGGTTCTCGCAGACGCCGATGACCGGCTACCGCCCCGAGGGCACCGCCGCGATCTGCGCCTCCTCGCGCAAGGCGGCCGGGCAGAACCCGCGCGGCGGCCTGCCGTCGCTGCTCTGACGTGCCGATCGGCTGACGGCGACGTCCGCGGGCGCGGGCCGGGAGCGATCCCGGCCCGCGCTTTTTCCATCCGCCGAATGCGTTGACACGGCCGTTCGCTGCGTCTACCTTCGCCCCCATCCATCAACCCACTCATCACCGCAGCGACGAGCGAGCCGACGTGCTTCTGCTGGGAGCCCACGTGTCCACCGCGGGCGGGTGCCGCAACGCGCCGCAGCGCGCGGCCGACCTCGGCGCCACCGCCATCCAGATCTTCACCAAGCAGCCCAACCGCTGGGCCGAGGTCGACGTCGTCGACGAGGAGTGCGACCTCTACCGCGGCGGGATCCACGCGCACGGGGTGGCCTACGCCAACGCGCACGACAGCTACCTGATCAACCTGGCCACTGCCGACCCGGTGCTGCGCGAGCGCTCGCTGGCCGCCTTCCGCGGCGAGCTGCGCCGCGCCGTGCGCCTGGGCCTCGACGCGCTGGTCACGCATCCCGGCAACGCCACCGACGGCGACTTCGTGCGCGGGATGTGGCAGAACGCGGAGCTGATCGAGCAGGCGATGGTGGAGGAGGGCGGCACCGTGGAGGTGCTGCTGGAGACCACCGCGGGATCGGGGAAGGTGCTGGGCTCGCGCTTCGAGGAGCTGCGCCAGATGCTGGACCGGATGAGCCCCGCCGTGCAGGACCGCGTGGGCGTGTGCGTGGACACCTGCCACGTCTACGCCGCGGGGTACGACCTGCGCGAGGATTACGACGGCGTCATCGCGCGCTTCGCCGACACCATCGGGCTGGAGCGGCTGCGGCTCTTCCACCTGAACGACTCGGCCACGCCCTTCGCCAGCAAGCGCGACCGCCACGCCGGCATCGGCCAGGGCTCGCTGGGCGACGAGCCCTTCCGCCGCATCATGAACGACGAGCGCCTCGCCGCCGTCCCCAGGGTGATCGAGACGCCGAAGGAGGGCGACGACCCCAAGGACCTCGTCACCCTCGACCGCCGCAACCTGGCGAGGCTCCGCT
>DASQLJ010000408.1:0-2631 GCA_035630095.1 Longimicrobium sp. | reverse complement strand
TCAACCCCGACGACATCGAGTCCATCGAGATCCTCAAGGGTCCGGCGGCCACCTCGATCCTCGGGGCCAGCGCGGGCGCCGGCGGCGCCATCCTGATCACCACCCGCAAGGGCCGCTCGGGCGAGACGCGCTACTCGCTGCGCAGCACCATGCAGTTCGACGAGGTGGCCAACAGCCTCCCGCTGCAGACCCGCTTCGGCTCGGGCACCGGCGGCAACCCCACGGCCTGCCTGGTCTCGCCCACCCCGGGGTGCACGCACAACAACCCCACCTGGGGCCCGGCCCTGGCGGCGGGGACCCCCACCTACGACCACGCCTCGGAGCTCTTCGAGGGCGGGCGGATGTGGGACAACACCATGACCGTCTCGGGCGGCAGCGACCGCACCACCTTCTACATGTCGGTGGGCGCGCTGACCCATGACGGCTTCATCGTCAGCGACAACGACAAGTACGAGCGCTACACCTTCCGCGTGAACGCCGACCACCGCCTCCGCGACAACCTGCGCGTCGGCGGCAACGTGGCGTACGTGCAGACGGACGGCAGCTTCGTCTCGCGCGGCAACAACGTCAACGGCCTCCTCCTGGGCGCCCTGCGCACCCCGCCGGAGTTCGACAACCGCCAGTACCTGGACCCCACCTTCGGGCTGCACCGGAGCTACCGCTTCCCGCTGCCGCGCGCGCAGGACCTGATCAACGGCAGCCGCGGCTTCGACAACCCGTTCTTCGTCATCCAGGAAGATCCGAACCTGGGCGAGGTGGGCCGCGTCTACGGCAACATGAACGTGAACTGGGGCGCCCTGCCCTGGCTGACCGTCAACTACACGCTGGGCGGCGACTACGCCAACGACGACCGCACCGAGGCGCTCCACGTCTCGTCGTCGGGCGCGGCGGCGGGCGGCGCGCTGACCCGCTGGCAGTTCTACGACCGGGTCATCGACAGCAACCTGACGGCGACCGCGACGTACTCGCTGGGCTCCAAGATCTCCGGCACGGTGAGCGCCGGCCAGAACCTGAACGAGACCTACTTCCGCCAGGTCTTCGTGGCCGCGCAGCAGTTCATCGCCCCGCAGCCGTACAAGCTGTCGAACACCGTCACCCGCAGCACCCCGAGCGACGCGGAGGTCCGCCGCCGCCTCGAGGGCTACTTCGGCCAGATCGAGTTCGACTACGACGACCAGCTGTTCCTGACGGCGCGCCTCCGCAACGACGGCGCCTCGACCTTCGGGACCGAGAACAACCGGGCCTGGTACCCGGGCGCCAGCGCGGCGTGGAGCTTCACCCGCACGCTGGGGATCTCGGAGAACATCCTCTCCAACGGCAAGCTGCGCGTGGCCTACGGCGAGAGCGGGCAGGAGCCGGCCGCGTACCAGCTGCAGGACATCTTCACCAACGCCGGCATCGCCGACTTCAGCCCGGGCTCCATCCTGGTGCCGACGCTGGCCGGCTTCGGCGGCCTGTACACCTCGGGCGGCCGCGGCAACCCGGGGATCAAGCCGGAGCGCGTGGGCGAGCTCGACGCCGGCATCGACCTGGCGTTCCTGAACGACCGGGCCGACCTGTCGGTGACGTACTACAACCGCCAGGCGCAGGACGTCATCTTCGGCGTGCAGACGCCGCCGTCGACCGGCTCCACCACGATCGTGCTGAACGCCGGCGAGATCGAGAACAAGGGGTGGGAGGTGGCGCTGAACGTCCGCCCGATCGCGGCTCGCCGCGTGGGGCTGAACCTGGGCGTCAACTGGGCCCGCAACACCAACGAGGTGCTCAGCCTGGGCGAGCTCGGCCCGGGGATCGCCCGCACGGTGACCTCGTACAGCTCGTCGTTCACCGGGAGCACCACGCACGCGCAGGTCGGCGAGCCGGTGGGCGTCTTCCGCGGCTTCGGCTGGGCGCGCTGCGGCATCACCCCCAACACCTTCTCGTCGGGCGGCACCACGTACGACCTCACGTCGGCGTGCGCCAACGCGGAAGATGGCGCGCTGTACCTGGGCGCCAACGGCCTCCCGGTCCTCGACCCGAACGAGCGCGTCATCGGCGACCCGAACCCGGACTGGACGGCCGGCCTCAGCGCCGACCTGAACATCCGCGGGGTGCGCTTCTCGGCCTTCGTGGACCACCGCCAGGGCGGCGAAGTGTTCAACATGACCCGCGGCTCGCTGCTGTCGCTGGGCACGCACGCGGAGACGGACATCCGTGACCAGCCCGCGCAGCCGTTCGAGAACTGGTACACGGACGAGACGGTCGTCGGGCCGGGCGCCGGCGTGGACGTGCAGCTGAACCAGAGCTGGTTCCAGTCGCTGGGCGGCCTGGGCGCCGCGCGCGAGCACCTGATGGAGGACGCCACCTTCACGCGCCTGCGCGAGGTGTCGGTGGCCTACACCTTCGACCAGCCGTGGGTGCGCCGGTCGCTGGGGCTGGGCAGCGTGGACGTGCGCCTGTCGGGCCGCAACCTGAAGCTGTGGACGGACTACAAGGGCTTCGACCCGGAGGTTCATGTCGGCGGCGCGGCGGTGGCCAACCGCGGTATCGATTGGTTCACGAACCCGACTTCGCGCGCGTGGGTGATCTCCGTCGGGATCAACCGCTAAGCCCTGAGAACAGAGAGAGATTGACATGCAGAGATACACGAAG
>DASQLJ010000407.1:0-6130 GCA_035630095.1 Longimicrobium sp. | reverse complement strand
TCGGCGCCGTTGGCAACGGCGGTATCGTTGCCTACGGCGCGCGAAGCCCGGCCCGGAGCGCAGCGGAGGGACACGCCCGCATCCCGCTGTTCCGTCACGGCCGCGGCACCGATTTGCGGCGATCCGTATCATCCGTCATGTCCGCCCGTATCCCACGTCCACGACCCGTCGCGACCATGACCACCGCCGAGCCCGCCCTGTCGCCGCTGCTGGAGGGGTACCTGAGCCAGCTCGCCTTCATCCGCCGCGAGACGGCGGAGCTGACGGACGGCATCACCGACGCGCAGTTCGCCTGGCGCCCCGCGCCCGAGCGGTGGTCGCCCGGGGAGATCGTGAACCACCTCAACCTCTCCGGCGAAAGCTACGTCGGCCGGCTCGCGGCTCTGCTGGCCGACGCCCGCGCGCGCGGGCTGAAGGACCGCGGCGACTTCAAGCCCAGCCTGTTCGGCGGAGCCCTGGTGCGCTCGATGGAGCCGCCGCCGCGCAGGCGCTTCAAGGCGCCGCGGATCTGGCGCCCGGAGACGGCCGGCCCGGCGCTCGACCGGGGCCGCGAGCTGGCCCGCTGGCACGCGCTGCACGACGCGCTGGAGGCGCAGATCCGCGCCGCGGCCGGGCTGGACCTGCGGCGCATCCGCCTGGCCTCGCCCGTGAGCGCGCTGATCCGCATGAACGCGGGCGACGCGCTGGCGCTGATGCTCACGCACGAGCGCCGGCACCTGCTGCAGCTTCGGAAGGTGACGGAGGAGGCGGGGTACCCGAAGGGGTGAGGGAGGGCCGTCTTGAACGGGCGAAGGCCTGAGGCGGGAGGTGTCCCCAAGGGGGATAGGTTTTACGACGCGTCTTGACTAGGGCTAGAAGGGCCATACGTTGTTTTTGTCGGTCCAAACGGCGCAGGGGCGCACTCTCGATTGCCGAGAGTGTGCCCTTCAACGTTTGAGGCCGAAATGGATCCGCAACGAGATCGGTGGGAGATTAGGTTCCAAGTCGAGCGCCAGCGGTCATCTGAGTTGATGCGGCTAACCGGCGATAATCGACCACCCCGTCGCATGAGAAAGTTTGTGCTTTGGGTCGTGACCGCGATTGTCTCCGGTGTAATCGGATGGATGATTCAGCATCTGTTCGGATGAACCGGTTATGCTGCGGACGAAACCTCCCGATCGTTCACCCGCTGCCCAGCATTCGCTTGCTTCGAAGCTCCTGTGCAATTCCCCTAGAGGGGGTATCCCACGTCGCCCGGCGCGGCGGTGACGTAGGCTTCGGCCTCGATCTCAACCAGCATGTCGGGGTCAATCAGGGCGCGGACCTCCACCATGGTGGCGGCGGGGCGGACGGCGGCGAAGAACTCGCCGTGCGCGCGGCCCACCTCTTCCCATCTCCCGATGTCGGTGACGTACATGCGGGTGCGCACCACGTCCGCCAGCCGCGCGCCGGCCTTCAGCAGCGCCGCCTCCACGATGCGCAGCGCCTCCACCGCCTGCGCGTAGGCGTCGCCCTTCCCCACCACCTGGCCGTCGACGGTGGCGGTGCAGCCGGAGACGTGGACGTGCGGGCCCACGCGCACCGCGCGCGAGTAGCCGACCGCCGCTTCCCACGGCCCGCCGCTGGAGATGTTCTGCCGCTTCTCGGTGGTCGGCATCGTCCCGTCATGGGGTTGAAGGAGAGCGGCGGCGCGGGTCAGAGCGCGCCGTCCATGTACAGCTCCAGCCGCCATCCGCGCGGCTGGCGCAGCGCCCGGGCCAGGTCCACGCGGAACAGCCCCTCCAGCACGCTGAACCCCGCGCCCACCGACCAGAGCGGATGCTGGATTGTAAGCGCGTCGCGGTCGCCCGCCCAGCCCATGTCGGAGAACAGCGCCAGCCGCGCCCCGCCCGAGCCCCGCGCCAGCTCGCCGCGCGCGCGCCAGTAGGCGGTGCCCGCCGCCGAGCTGCCGTCGTAGCCGCGCAGCGTCCCCGGCCCGCCCAGCCGCCAGAGCGACTGCACCGGCACGTCGCCGAAGCTGGTGCCCGCCGCCGCCTCCACCGCCGCGCTGAGCCCCCCCAGCGGCAGCGCGCCGCGCAGCCCGACGGACGGCCGTGCGAAGGCGAAGCTCCCCGCCTGCGCCTCCACGCCCAGCTCCGCGCCCCACTCCATCCCCAGGAACGCCGCGCCCACCAGCGGCCGCACGGTGAGCGCCGCGCCAAACTGGTCGGCCGGCGCGGCGGCGATGTTGGGGCGGAAGTCGAAGCCCGAGAACGCGCCGCGCAGGGTCACGTCGGTCTCGCGGTCCACGCGCGACTGGTGCTCGGCGAAGAGGCGCCACTCCAGCCACGCGCGCTCGGAGCGGGGCGGCGCGCCGCGCAGTTCCACGCCGGCCGCGCGGAAGTAGTCGCCGTTGTCGCGCCCCCAGAGCAGCGCGCCCAGCGAGTTGCCGATCCCCAGCGGGCGCTCGGCCGGGTTGGCCGCGGCCAGCCGCCGGTACGCCGCCAGCCGCAGCCGCCGCGCCGCGCTCTCGCGCGCCAGGCCGATCTCCACGTCGGGCTGGCCGGTGGCGGTGGCGATGCGCAGCGTCCCGTCCGCCGTGAAGGGGCCGAAGTCCACCGTCTGCCGCATCCCCACCGAGAGCGCCTCCACGCGGTTGTAGCGCAGCAGCAGCGGCGTGCGGCGGATCGACGGCCGGGTGAAGAGCCACGGCTCGGCGGCCACGCGCCGCAGCTCGCCGGCCAGGTCGCCCGCCTCCTTACCCGAGAGCAGCGGCGCGCCGGTGGTGACGGGCTCGGGGAGCTCGGGGCTGCTGGCCAGCGTGGTGCTGTCGGCCGGGAGCGTCACCTGCACCTGGTCGCAGGGCACGCCGCCGCACTGCGACCGGGTCGTGTCGTCCGCGGCGGGCGCGGGCGCCGGGGCCTGCGCCACGGCGGCGCCGGGCGCGGCGGCGGGGTCGCCCTCCACCTGGTACTGCGAGTAGCTGCGCTCGAAGCGGACGGGCACCGCGGCCCACGAGCCCGCGGTGAGGGTGGCGTCGATGGCGGTGAGCGTGGGCATCCACCAGCGGTTCTGCACCAGCCCGTACTCGGTGGTCACGTAGCGCACGTCGATGCGGAAGTCGGGGAGCACCGACCACGCGCTCCCTCGCCGCGGGGCGCGCCGCGACGACAATCCGCCCTGCACGCTGATCTGCCGGCGGCCGGCGCTGTCGCGGCTGGTCTCGGTGCGGATCTGGTCGGTGAGCGAGTGCGACAGCCGCAGCAGCGTGCGCACCACGCCGAAGGAGCGGTCTTCCAGCCAGATCGACCCGCTCACCAGCGGCGCGTCCAGGTGGCGCGGCTCCACGCGCAGCTCGTACACGCGCACCGACTCGCCGCCCGACAGGCGCACGGTGAGCGTGTCGCCGGTGCGGAAGCGGTAGTCGCGCTCGCTCCCCTCGGCCAGCGGGTGGCGGATCCAGGTGGAGCGGCCCACGAAGCCCATGCGCAGCCGCTCGTCGGCCGGGTCGAACACCAGCTCGCGGGCGTTCTCGCCCCTGTCTTCGCCGGTGTCTTCGTCGTCCACGCCGCGGTGGCGGTGGCCGAGCACCTCCACGCGCACGGGTCCACCTCGGCGCCAGTCGACGCGCGCGGCCATCTCCTCGCCCGCCAGCAGCCGCTCGCGGAAGGCGGTGCGCAGGCCGGCCGAGGTGCGCTGGCGGGCCAGCGCGCGGTATGCGCGGACGCTGCGGTCGGTGAAGCGGCGGTACTCGCGCGCCCGGCGCACCAGCTCATGCGCGTTGGGGTCGCGGTAGGCGGAGGCGACCGTCCCCGCGCTGGGGGCGGCGGGCGTGGTGTCCTGCATCGCGGCGGGTGCCAGCAGCAGAAGGCCGAGTGCGGCTGTCGTGAACATCATGGTGGATGATGGGGATGGCGTTTCGGATCCGTCGCATGAGAGCGCCGGCGGAGGACGAGCACGCCGTCAGCCAATGGAGGATCGGGGCCACGTGCCGCCCGCGCCGTCACGCGCGGGACGAAACGGTGCAGTGCGCTGCGATCAAAGGAGATGCGGATGAGTTGTCGTCCCGCTCGACTGCGCCGGCGCGCATGACGAGATGCGTGTCCCGTCCCCTGCGGCGGACGGCGTCCCGTGTCGAACGCACGCCGCGTGATGGCTCCTACGGCGGATGATCACGCGAGTTTCGGAACGGGAGCGGACGCGCGGATCAGGCGGAGCAGAGAAGAAGCGCGAGCCACACATCCATGCCACGTTGCAGAGACCCGTTCGGGATCAACATCCAGAAAATGTCTCACGCAGAGCAGCGGAGAAAGCAGAGGAAACTTCGTCGTTCTCTGCTTCTCTGCTGCTCTGCGTGAGATTCTGTTGGCCTTGGAATTAGAACGGTGACTGGTACGATGGATCAGTCCGCCAGCTCGCCGCGGAGCATGGTGACGGCGCGGCCGCCCAGGTGCACGCGGTCGCCGGCCGCGCGGACGCGCACGGTACCGCCGCGGCGCGAGGCCTGGTAGCCGGTGAGCACGTCGCGGCCGAGCGTCGCCGCCCAGTACGGCGCCAGCACGCAGTGCGCGGAGCCGGTCACCGGGTCCTCGTCCACCCCCGCCGCCGGCGCGAAGAAGCGCGACACGAAGTCGTACGCGCCGCCCTCCGCCCGCGCCGTGACGATCACCCCGCGCGCCCGCACGCGCCGCAGCGCGCCGATGTCCGGCGCCAGCGCGCGCACTTCCGCCTCCGACGCGACCTCCACCAGCACGTCGAAGTGGCTGCGGCCCACGTACACCGGCGTCACCCCCAGCGCCTCGTCCAGACCGTCGATCGGCTCGGCGGGCTGTTCGGGCTTGGCGGGGAAGTCCATCCAGATCAGCCCGTCGTCCCTGCGGCAGGTCAGCAGGCCGCTCTTCGTGTGGAAGCGCGCCTCCTCTTCCGGTGCGAGGGCGGCGTGCTCCCACAGCACGTGGGCGCTCGCGAGCGTGGCGTGGCCGCAGAGCGCGACCTCCACCGCCGGCGTGAACCAGCGCAGGCGCCATCCGCCGTCTTCCGGGTGCAGGAACGCGGTCTCGGAGAGGTTCATCTCCATCGCCACGTTCTGCATCCACCCCTCGTCGCGCGGGCCCGGCATCACGCACACGGCCGCGGGGTTGCCTGCGAACGGGCGATCGGCGAAAGCGTCGACCTGCACGATGGACTGGGGCATACGACTGGGGCGATGACGGTTGAACGAGGATGGGCGGACGCTCGGCTGCGTCCGCGCATCCGAGGGTGCCCGGGAAGGTACGCTCGCGCCCATCCCATCGCACGTCACACCGATCGTAGTGGCGACTGGCGCCGCGGGCCCTCTCCCTGGCGCCTGACGGCGCCTGTCCCTCCCCCAAAACAACCTGGGGGAGGGACCTTGGCTCGCTTCGCTCGCGGCTACTTCGGGGCGGACGACGATTGCAGCGCCGTCAGCCGAGGGATGCGGATGCCGATACCGCTACTGCACGCAGCGGCCGTTGGGGTCGGGCTTCGGTTGGTCGACGACGGGGCGGTGGTCCAGGTTGGCGACGCGGCCGGCGAGGTCCGCCACCAGTCCGGCCACCTTCGCGGCGCGGCCGTAGTCCACGTACTGCGGCTCGTCCGTCACCTGGTGGTAGTCGGCGTGCCCGCCGGTGGTGAAGAAGATGATGGGGATGCCGAAGCGCGCGTACTCGTAGTGGTCGCTGCGGCAGTAGATGTTCTGCGGGTGGCCGTTGGCGTCCATCCCGTAGTCGAAGCGCATCCCGTGGCCGCCTGTGCGGTTCACCGTCTCGGCCAGGTCGCCCAGCTCGGTGGAGAGCCGGCGCGAGCCCACGAGCTGCACGTACCCCGGCCCGCCGCGCAGCACGCCGCCCTCCTTGGCCTGCCCCGTCACGTCGCCCGAGCCGCCGCGGCCCACCATGTCCATGTTGAGCTGCGCCACGATCGCGTCGCGCGGCACGGTGGGGTGGTCGGTGTAGTGTTCCGAGCCGTACAGCCCCGCCTCCTCGCCCACGTGCCACACGAACAGCAGCGACCGCTTCGGCCGCGGGCGCGAGGCGAAGAGCTGCGCGATCTCCAGCACGCTCGCCGTGCCCGAGGCGTCGTCGTCGGCGCCGTTGTACACCGAGTCGGGACGCGCCGAGCGGCCGCCGGTGCGCCGGCGCACGCGGGCCAG
>DASQLJ010000406.1:0-8671 GCA_035630095.1 Longimicrobium sp. | reverse complement strand
CCCGCCGAGCGCCGCGTCCGCCAGCCCCGCGACCTGCCCCTCGACAGGCCGCGTCTGCACGACGGGGAAATCCACCGTGAGTGCCCGGTTCGGCACCGGGCGCACTCGGTGCTCCGGCTGCGCCGGTGTGAGCGCCGGGTCGGCCACGGCGTTCGGGTGGATGCGCACGTAGGCGACGTCATACGGCGAGACGTTCCACCGGACGTAGCGCCCCCGCGCGTCCGTCCGGACGGGAAGCCCGCCGACCTGGACGACCTGCCCGGCGAGGACGGAGTCCCCGGCCGTGTAGCGGCCGTCAGCGTCGCGGTCGTAGTAGACCAGCCCGGTAATCCCCCCGGAGCCCTCGGCGGGGCCCGGCAGCGCGGTCACGCCGGCGAGGCCCGCTTCCGCGAGCGATCCCCGGGCGGAGATCGTCGTCCGATCGCGCGCGGCGCCGCGCTCGGTGGAGACGCGGGAGTGCACGCGCAGGCTGCGCGTAAACGCGCTCAGGCCCAGCTCGAGGACGGGGCGCGCGCTCCGCGCGCGGTCCCACCGCACGTTCGCACTGACGTTCGCCCACCCGAGCGCCCCCACGCTCAGGCCAGCGTCCGCCGTCTGCACGCCCGAGCCGCCGAGGCTGGCGCCCGCCGAGAGGCTGGAGGGCATCGTGCCGAAGAGCCGCCCGAGCATCTGCGTCCCCCGCAGGCCCAGGTACGCCGGAACGGCGGGCCCGTCCGTCAGGCTCGCTTCCACGGTCCCCCCGGAGTGGTAGACGGCGCCGGTGGCGCTCCACCGCTCCACCCCCCCACCCAGGTGCCCGTCCACGTGCCCGGAGAGGCGCAGGGCCGAGATCCCGCCGCTCCCGGTGCGGTACGTGGCCGACGCGTCCCCGGTCCAGTAGCGGCGCGGCTCCAGTGCAACGGCTGAGTCCGCGCCGACCCGGAACGACGGGTCCAGCCGCGCCGAGGCTTGGAAGCCGAGGCGCGAGTTGCCGAGGAGCTGCACGGACGCGCGGCCCGCCCCGCCGCGCTCCACCTGGAGCTCCCCCGACGCGCCGTGCGCGTTGGCGAAGGCGAGGCCCACATACGGCTTGAAGGCGTCACCGGCGGCGCCCCCGCGCCGCAGGTTGAAGCCGCCGCCTACCGTGAGCCCGTTCGTGACGCCGTAGCCGAGCGCCGCCGGGATTAGCGTCCCGGCGCTCACCACGTACGGCGAGGACGGGGACGCCGGCGCCTGCGGCGCCGGGGCAGCTCGCCCGGCGTCTGCCGCCGGAGCGGTGGCGAGCTGAGGGGCGGCGGCTGCATTCCGGCCGGAATGCGGAGCGGTGCCGGCCGCGCCCACGTCCGACCCGTACGCCGACAGCTCGGCGCGCATCATCGAGTCGGCCAAGGCCGTGTAGTACGCGTCCGGCATCAGGCCGTCAGGCCCCGGCCGGAACTGCTGGCCGGGGGACGCGGGCGCCGAGGTGCTGGCGCCCGCGCCGTCAGCCAGGCGCGCGCCGCGCGCCGCGCGGTAGCGGCACCGGCGGTCGCACTCCGGCGCAGCCGGTGCGGCAGCGGGCGCCGACTCTTCCGGCGCCGGACCGTAGCTCGCCGCGTACGGGTCGGTCCCCTGCGGTGTAGCCCCGGCGCCCGCCGGATACGCGCCGTAGGACTGCTGCGCAGCCGCGGCGGCGAGCGCGGCCGAGTCGGCCGCGCTCGCGCCGGGCGCGGCGCCGCCCGCCACGCTGGCCGCGCACTCCATCCCCTGGCACGCCGGCCCCGGCGGAGGGGCTGCTGTGGGTTCGTTGTTCAGGAACTCGGCGGTGGCGGGACCTTCGGGCGCGCCACCGCCCGGTCCGGCCGGCGGCCCGTCCCCGGGTTTCGGCCGCGACGTGACGAGAAAGACCACGGCGAGGACCACGAACAGCAGCGCGGCGCCCGCGATCACCACGGGCTTGCTGCTGAGGCGCTTCACGTCCGGCCGGGCGGTGCTCCCCGGCCCTGCGGCAGACGGCTCCGGGCCGCTGCGCGGCTTGGGCTGCTTCATGCGCATGGCTCACCGTCCTCCCATGCGCCGGTTGTAGATGTGCAGCACTTTCGGCCGCCCGCCGGTCCCGCCGATCACCAAGCGCGAGATGCGCGACGATCCGGTCCGTCTTGTAGAAGCCCGTCTCGCGCGGGCCCGCGTAGTTGAGCAGCGCCCGCTGGCCCGACTCCTCCACCACGTAGAGGATCGCCTGTTCCGCCTGCCGGGCTTCCTCGGGGACGTAGATGTAGGTGTGCGTCCCGTCGTCCACGACCTGGAGCGGTTCCCACGGGAAGCCGCCCGTTCGGCGCCACGTGTAGTCGAAGCGGAGGTTTTCGGCGCCCACCCCGGCGGCCAGCGGCACGGCCGCGCTGTCGCGCGCGGCCGTCGCCACCGTGCTCGCCTGCTCCTGAGCGTTCCGCCACTCGGCGTCTTCCGGGTAGTAGAAGCGCACGCGGCGCGTATACGCCAGCGTTGTGGTCCCAATCGTCCACGTCACGGCACGGCGCCGACAGCAGCGACAGCTCGTAGCGCCGCCGCGTGGTCGGCAGGACCATGTTGGTCGAGACGCCGCAGAGGAGCGGCTTGACCGCGACTTCGGCGCGGCGCGTGGCGCCCTCGCCGAAGTGGTAGACCGCGATGCTCCAGCTCGTCGTGTCCGCGACGAGCGGCTGGCCCTGCACGTCCTCGCCGGCCTGCAGCTCCACCGTGCAGATGCGCATTTCCACGCAGACGACCGTGGGCTGCTCCTGACCGTACCGGAACACCTTCACGTCTCCCGGCCGAACGGACTGGCCGCTCGCCACGAAGGGCAGCAGCGCGTTTACGGCGAGCAGAAGCCCGCCCAAGACAAGCGACTTCATGGCTTGGCTTCTCCTGTAGCGATGGGGGCCCAGTTGAGCTCGACCACGTAGAGCCCCAGTGGGGTTTTCAAAGAGTTTCTGCCAGTCCGCATCCGTTCTCGGCCGTTCCGGCGGAACGACCTCGACGGTGAGGTAGGCTTCCCACGACGCGCGCGAGCTGGCCGCGCCGCCCTGGAGCGGCGTGTCCTGTTCGGTCCACTGGACCTTCCACGTGTTCGACTTCGGGATCGGCAGGACGCTGTTGACCACGACCGTTCGCGAGAGCGAACGGCCGAGCACGCGCGGGTCGTTGGCCGGGTCGCTGAAATGCTGGTTGACGTATCCGGCCGCGTTCTTGGCGAGGTGCGCGTAGCTGCGGTGGATGAACTCCATCTGCGCCGCCGGGTCCGAGGACACCGTGCGGACGTTCCGGATGAACTGCGCGAGGGTGTAGACCACGAGCTGCGGATCGGCCAGGTTGCTCTTCTCGGCCGGGCCGCTGTAGGCCACCTGTCCGAAGTGGTCCACCTTGACGATGTAGGGCGTCCACTGCGCGGTGGACGCGAGCCGCTGGTACGCGACCGCCAGGAAGGCGTTGACCAGCAGCAGCCCGAAGGCGGCGAGCTGCCAGTTGCGGCGCCCCCGCACGGGGTCGCTGAAGACGCTGAGGAAGGCGTCGCGGGCTCGCAGGTACGTGCTCGTGCTCGCCTTCGCGGGCACGTCGCTGCCGGGACCCGGCGTCCCGCCATTCCGGTCGGAATGCTTCACGGGCGCCTCCATCAGTTGTTGCGGAGTGCTTGCGCGATCCCGAGCGAGGCACCGCCTGTGATCCGGGAGGCGAAACTGCCGGGGAGGAACATCACCAGCCCGCAGAAGATCGAGACGCCGATCAGCCGCTCTATCGGATCGGCGAGATCGAAGAGCGGCGGTATCGTGGGCCAGTTGCCGATGACCGAGACGCCGATCGGCACCAGCAGGTAGAGCATCATGATCTTGATGCCCGAGTGCATCACGTACGTCAGGTAGTTCTCGGCGAGCGTCGCCGTGCCCCGGAACGCGGCGAATCCGAGGAAGAACACCCCGGCCGACATCACCACGTATCCTTCGACCAGGCAGTAGACGATCTGGCAGGCCATCCCGCAGAACGCGAGCGCCACGAGGAAGGCGCAGACCATCGCGAAAATGAACGTCACCTGATCCATCATCAGCGCGCTCACCACCGCGCCCGCCATCATCTTGCCCGCGAGCATGATCCCCATCCCGGCGACCTGGGACGGGTTGAGCGAGGGGATGAATGCGGCGGTCTGGCCCGCCACCACGAAGCTGTCGAAGAGCTTCGGGACCACCAGCTCGAAGCTGGTGATCGAGAAGAAGCAGATCGACATAACGAGGATCTTGATAACGAATCCGCCCGCCGCTTCATCCAGCCGTTTCGGCTTGAGCAGCAGCACCATCGCGCTCGCCACCACCTCGAACGCGGCCAGCGTGACGAACAGCCGCTGCGCGTTCCGCATGAGCCTCGCGGCCCACACCAGCGAGGCACGGCGCCACTCCTCCGCCATGCCGTTCACCACCTGCTGCGCCTCGGCGTGTGGCGCGACCATGCACGCCACCAGCACCACGACCGCGGTGAGCGCCAGCGCGCGCACGGCGTGGCGGTTCACCAGCAGACGCGCCCACCGCGGCACGGCATTCCGGTCGGAATGCGGCTTCTCCCCCTCCGTGCGCGGAGCGCACGGAGGGGTCAGGACCGGGGCGCTCACGGCTTCCCCCCGGTCTTCGTCCCGCTGAAGCCGCCCGTGGTGAGGGGCCGGTAGGCCCCGAGCCGCTGCGCGGCCGTCTCGCGCACGGACGCCGCCGCGGCCTCCTGCTGGAGCCGCTGCGCCTCGACCACCGCCTGCGCGTTGGCCTGCATCACCACCGCCTGCCGAAGCATGGTGAGCTGGTCGGCGGTGAAGCCCTGCATCGTCGTCTGGAGCTCCAGCGCCTGCTCGTGCCCCTGCACGGAGCCCATCTGCGACTTGATCTGGCCCAGCGTGGTCAGCGCGCCCTGCATCTCCTGGCCGTGCACCGCGGCCCCGGCGACGACGCCTTGCAGCGTCGCCAGCGTCCGCTCGGTCTGCGTGCGCGCCGAGCGTGGCGACCATCCGCCGGCGGGCGGCGTGTAGCCGGGGAAGGTCTGGCGGAACAGCGACTCGGCCTGCCGCAGGCTGTAGGCGATGCCGTTCGCCTGCGCGACCACCTGGTCGAGCTGCTGCGCCACTCGGCCGAGGTCGCGCCAGTTCGGGCGCGACAGCTTCCGCATGGCGTTGAGCTGCTGCGTGAGCTGCTGCTTCTGCGCGGCGAACTGCTGCAGCCGCACGCGGTAGTGGGCGATGTTCTGCGCGAGGTTGCGCAGATCGATCACCACGCCCCCGAACTGCGCCGAAGCCGGCGCGGGGCCCACGGCGAGCAGCGAGCCCGCCACCACGGCGGCGCTAAGCCACCGCGAAATCGAGAGACGAAGCCGAGTGCGCATCGTCGTTCTCCTGTGTCTGAATCGTGGACGGAAGTGCGTCGGCCCAGGCCGAGAGACCGGCCCGGCGCAGCCATTCGCGCGTCCATTGCGGGCCGTGGTCGGCCATCGCTGCGGACGCGAAGCGGCGGGTGTCCTGTGTGGAGAGGCCAGGACGCGGGAAGAGGAAGGCGGCGGCCACGGGGCCGACCCCGAGCGAGAAGACCCGCTTCCCGGCCGGGGAGCGGAGGAAGTAGTCCCGCGACGGCGTGGCCGTGGCGACGTGCCGGATTTCGGCCTCGTTGAGGCCGATTTCCGTGTAGAGCTTCCGGCTCGTCGTCGCCGCTTCCGGGTTCGGGAGGAGGATCTTGACCCGGCACGTCTCGTAGACGATGTGCCGGGCGGCGCTCTCTTCGAGCTGGGCGAGGCTCTGCGTCGCCAGCACGAAGCGGCTGTTGTTCTTCCGCTCCGTCACCAGCGCGAACTTGATCCACCGCTCGAAGACCGGGTCGTCCAGGTAGCGGTGCATCTCATCGAGGTACGTCCACGTCGGGCGCGCGCCCGCCGCCGTCAGCAGCTCCACCCGGTGGAGCAGGTAGAGGACGGTCGGCGTGCGCATGGTGCGCCCCATCTTCATCAGGGCGCCCATCTCGAACACCAGATGCGGAGCGTCTTCGATGCTGTCGCTGTCGCCGTCGAGGAACGTCCCCAGGTACGGCTCCAGCGCGGCCCGGAGCCGCGCGTCCTGCACCTGCACGTGCAGCTCGGTGAGCGTCCGGTTGCGCGGCGGCTGCTTGCCGAGCAGCCGGACCGCGCGCTCCAGCTTCACGCGGTCCGCCGCGTCGCACTCGTGCCCCTGCACGGCCACCAGCCCCTCGACCCACTCCCGGCCCCACAGCGCCTCGGCGTTGTGCTCCACGTTCCGGAGCGGCTGGAGCTTGCCGCCCTCCCCGCCTATGTCGTGGTGCCGCGCGCCGGTGGCGACGGCGGGAAGCCATGCGCTGTGGCCGATGTCGAAAACCGCCGTCTGCGCGCCAGCGTACCGGAGCACCTGCAGCCGGTGCAGGTTCAGGAACGCCGACTTGCCCGCCCCCGGAGGACCGAGGACGAGCGCGTTGCCGCTGGTGTCGGTGTCGGTGTTCAGCCGGAACGGCGTGGAGCCCGCCGTCTCCGCGATCATCAGCGGCGGCGAGCGCAGCGGCAGGAGCGGGGACGGGTTGTATTCCTCGCCCGCCCACAGGGCGGTGGACGGGAAGAGCTGGCCGAGGTTGCCGGTGTGCAGCACCGGCCGCCGCAGGTTCGGGTAGAACAGCCCGGGCAGGCTCCCCCAGAACGCATCGACGGCGTTGACGCCCTCGACACGGCCGGTGAACCCCAGGTCGTTCAGCACGCGCAGCAGCTCCCGCGCGTTCGCGTCCGCGCGGGCCGCGTCCTCTTCGTAGAGGACGAGCGTGGCGGTGTACGCGAGGAAGCGGACCTGCCCGCCCTCGCTGAGCGCGAGCGCGGCGTCCGCGTCCGCTTCCATCGACAGCGGGCGCCCGCCGCCGCCGCCTTCGGCGTCGGCCGCATTCCGGCCGGAATGCCGGGCGCCGCCGAGGAGCTGGCGGAGCCCGTCCTGCACCCGCCACCCGCGCCGCGCCTTCTTGATCTCCGACTCCCCCGCCTGCGTCGAGAGGAGCACGAAGCGGGAGCACCACCGGAAGCCGAACGGCAGGCGCCCGAGGGCTTCCAGCGCCGCCGGTTCCGGCTTCCACGGGAAGTCCTGCACGGCCACGACGCGGACGTGCTTCTCCCCGATCCGGGGCTCGAACCCGCCGACGAGATCGCGGTCCGAGAGGACGACGTTGAGGTACGCGCCGTCCTCCGGAACCCTCACCGGATGGTGCAGGCCGGTGAGGCAGGCGTGCAGTGGCCGAGCAGCCCCGCGTCGTCCAGCCGCTCCATGTGCAGCCGGCCGCGCAGCCGGTCCCGCAGCTCGGCCAGCTCGCCCTCGTATTGCGCGAGGACGCCGCTCCAGTCCACGTCGCCGCGTTCGGCCCCTTCCACGAAGAACGCGACGAGCTTGGAGTACCTGTCCGAGGGCGGCAGGTACGTGGCTATGAGGAAGAAATCGGACTCGTAGTGGAGCGCGGCGGACTCGTAGGAGCGCCGCCGTTCGTCGTCTACGAGCCAGGACACGGGGTCGGAGAAGCCCCCGGCGCGCGGGTATCCGACGGACTCCCGCCGGAACTCGCTAACGTGGAAGCCCCACCCGTCCCCGACCGGGGCGAAGGCGTTGGCGATGTATTCCGACAGGTCGGCCAGGTCGTCCGCCGTGGCGGCGGCGCTGTCCGGTCCCCGGAATCGGAATCCCGCCAGCAGGGAGCCGTCCTTGTTGAGGACGACCCCCGGCCCGACGAGGAACCCGTACGGCAACACGTCCGCGACCCCGCGGACCTCCGTGCGGTCCTCGCGCAACTTCGCCGCGACGAGTGCGGCCAGCAGGGCGGCCGCGATGCCCATGAGGAAAGGCAGCATGGCGGCTCAGGCCCTTCGGCCGGGAAAGGCGTTGTGGAACGCTGGTGCGGGCGCACGCAACAGCGCGTGCGCCGGGTAGTAGCTCTGGTGAGAGAGCGACCGGAGGTAGAGGCGGAACACCTGCGCGTCCCGCTTCGACACCCACACCAGCAGCGGGTGAACGACGATCCAGAAGGCCACGGCGACGGCCAGCGTCAGGACCGACAGCCCCGCGAAGACGACGACACCCCAAACCACGAGGGCCTCCCCCACCACCGCTTCCGACTCCGTCCCGAACAGCAACGGATTCCGGACGAGCGAGGGATGGATGGCGTGGCCCCGACGCTGGCGCGTGCTCATGGCTCGGCCCCCGTCAGACCAGCGCGCCGGCGAAGCCGACGGCGCCGACGAAGACCTGCGCGCCGAACACCAGCGCGCCCCCGACCACGGCCTGCCCGAGCCGCCCCGCCCCTTCCTCGTGGCGCTTCATCATCCAGATCACGCCGCACAGGGCGACGCCGATCCCGACGACCGCGCGCGCCGTGGGCCCGGTCAGGTTGTTGAGCAGGTTGGTGAGCGGGGCGTTCCACGGCATGTTCGTCCCCGTCGTGCCCGCCATCAGGACCGACGAGTACAGCAGCGCGCCCAGGGCGAGGGCGCCCGCTCGGCCGTAGGTGTTCCGCCACGCGAGGCGGAGCCCCGCGTGGGCGGGGACGAGGGTGGGCCACCAGACGCGGGCGCCGGTGGCGGTTCCGGGGATGCGGCGTGCGATGCTCATGGGAGCACTCCTGTGGGTGTGCCTCACGCGAGGCGTTGGAAGGAGAACAGGCGTTCGCGCGGGTCGAAGCCGGAA
>DASQLJ010000405.1:0-2448 GCA_035630095.1 Longimicrobium sp. | reverse complement strand
GGCCGGACTCGCCTCGTGACCCCTTGATCGATCCGTTAGACAGCCTGGGCCTGCTGCGCTGGCCCAGAGAGTGTAGGGGGTCTCCGTGAAAAAAATTTCGATACTCAGCGCGAGCGCCACCTGCAGTCACTCGTCGGCGGGATCGGTGCGAGCAGCGGACGAGAGACAGGCTGCAACTAGATCGACGAAGAACCGCTTTTTCGCCGTGCAGCAGAAGTCGAGGATGAACCGGCCGACGGGATGCTGCCGGCGAAAGTAGAAGCCGGCCTGGCGATGCTTCCGAAGCATCTTCCACACGTCCATCTCCGCGGGAGTCATCTGCTTACGCCGTTCCTTCGCCCGCCGCTGGATCTCGGGCGTGGTGTCGCGCATCCGCCGTTTCGGTTCCATGTAGCCAGGCTCCAGGTAAGAGGAGCCGCCACGATAATCCGGATCTGCACCCCGAGCCCACGCGCCGCCCCCCGCACAACCACACCGTACCCGCGTCCATTTTTACCACCGCCCAGTTCGCCGCCCAACACAATCGCCCGCCCAGCCAACCTCTCCCGGAACGGGAGAGGTGGACGCCCTAAGGCGGCCGGAGAGGGCGCGGCGCCGCCGACGCACGGCAGTTGGGGAACCGGCTGGTACTGGCGTTGTTGGGAAGATGTTCAGCCATTGAACACCTTGGAAGGCGCTGCTTGGCGTCGTCGCCACCGCCTGTAACGCCCGCGCATCCAATCACGCGTGGGCTGGTCGGGCCCACCGTTGTTTTCGCGCTCGCCCGCCGGGTTGCCCGATCCCGCGGGTTTGGCTATGTTACATGCTTCTTTCGACCAGAATTCCGGGCCCGTCCGGAACTTGAGCATGACCACGCGATCCAGGCAGGTGCGCCCATGAAGGCGGATATCCATCCCAACTACCAGACCGTGTCGGTGCGCTGCGCCTGCGGTAACACGTGGCAGACCCGCTCGACGAGCAAGGACATCCACGTCGAAATCTGCTCGCAGTGCCACCCGTACTTCACGGGCAAGCAGAAGCTGATGGACACCGCGGGACGCATCGAGCGGTTCCGGCAGCGCTACGCGGCCAGCGACGCGCCCAAGTGACGGAAGAGAGCCGGGGCTTCGAACCCCGGCTCTCGCTCTATCGTCCATGGACGAACGCCTGCGCGAGATCGAGCTGCGCTACGACGACCTGTCGACGCAGCTCGCCGATCCCGGCATCCACGCCGACCCCAAACGCCTGCGCGACCTGAGCCGCGAGCATTCACAGCTCGCCCAGGTGGTGGAGGCTTCCGCGCGCCTGCGCAGGACGCAGGGCGACCTCGAGGGCGCCCGCGGGCTGCTGGACGAGAGCGCCGGCGACCCCGAGATGGCCGCCATGGCGCGCGCCGAGGTGGAGCAGCTCTCCGCCCAGGCCGAGCGCCAGGAAGCCGAGCTCAAGCTGCTGCTGATCCCCCGCGACCCGCTGGACGACCGCGACGCCGTGGTGGAGATCCGCGCCGGCACCGGCGGCGACGAGGCGGCGCTCTTCGCCGGCGACCTCTTCCGCATGTACCAGCGCTACGCCGACCGCCGCGGCTGGAAGACGGAGATCGTCTCCGCATCGGAGGGCGGCGCGGGCGGCTACAAGGAGGCGGTGTTCAACGTGCGCGGGGCCAACGCGTACGGCGACCTGCGCTACGAGAGCGGTGTGCACCGCGTGCAGCGCGTCCCCGCCACCGAGGCGCAGGGGCGGATTCACACCTCGGCGGCCACGGTGGCCGTGCTTCCGGAAGCGGAAGAGGTGGACGTGGCGATCAACCCCGGCGAGCTCAAGATCGACGTCTACCGCAGCTCGGGGCCGGGCGGGCAGTCGGTGAACACCACCGACAGCGCGGTGCGCATCACCCACCTCCCCACGGGGCTGGTGGTGACCTGCCAGGACGAGAAGAGCCAGCACAAGAACAAGGACAAGGCGATGTCGGTGCTGCGCTCGCGCCTGCTGGACGCGCGCATCGCCGAGCAGGAGGCCGAGCGCGCCCGCGACCGCCGCCTGCAGGTGGGCACCGGCGACCGCTCGGCCAAGATCCGCACCTACAACTTCCCGCAGAGCCGCGTGACCGACCACCGCATCGGTTTCACCACGCACGCGCTGCCGCAGCTGCTGGACGGCGCGCTCGACGAGATGCTCGAGGCGCTGAAGCTGGCCTCGCAGTCCGAGCGCGAAGGCTGATCCGGCGTTCGGCCGAGCGCGGAAACCGCGGTTTCACGCGGAGTCAGCGGAGTTAGCGGAGTCGACGGCCAGGCGTCCGTGCAGATCCGCGCCAATGGTCGAGCCGCAGGTCCGTGCGCCGTGCCCAACCCCGAAACGCCCGCGAGCGGCAAGGTTCCGTGTCGGAGAAGCGCTGGACGGTGATGGAGCTGGTCGGGTGGACGGCGAACTATCTGGGCGAGAAGGGGTTTCAGAACCCCAGGCTGAACGCCG
>DASQLJ010000404.1:0-9513 GCA_035630095.1 Longimicrobium sp. | reverse complement strand
GCTCGCCCGCGTCCATGCGCAGGTCGAAGGGGACCACGTCGCGGCTGCGGGCCAGCAGCACCGGGTGGCGGCCGTGCACCACCTCGTAGTGCTCGGTGCCGGCGGCGAGCATGGCGGGGCGGCGGCCGTCCACGCGGATGGCGTAGCGGGCGCGCGCGTACAGGCTGTCGAGCGCGACCAGCGCGTGCAGCGAGGCGAGCAGTGCCGCTTGCAGCGGCCGCAGACGGTCGGTGAGCTCGCGCAGGATGCGCAGCACCTCGCGCGACTCCTCGGCCTCGAGCTCGCGCAGCCGGTTCATGGCCTCCACGGCCAGCGGCGGCTCCACGAAGAGGGTGGCGCCGGTGGCGCTCTCGTCGTGCACGATGCCGCCCACCTCGCCGCGCCCCTCGCGCCGCACGGGGATCACGTAGCGCCCGTCGCGCACGGTGACCGAGGCGTCGGCCACGCGGTAGTGGTCGGGGAGCTGGGCCATGTAGGCGGCCAGCCGCTCCACCAGCCGCCCGCGCACCGTCCTGATCTCGCGCCGCAGCCGGTACAGCGCGGGCGAGGCGTCGTCGCGCACGGCGCCGGCCTCGTCGATGGCGCGGCCGATCTGCGCCTCGTCCTTCTCGGCCTCGAGCAGCCCGTCGGCCATGAGCGCCAGCAGCGGGAAGCGCTCGGCGCCGCCGTCGGCCAGCACGGCGCGGCGGGTGGCGCGGCTGGAGCCCAGCAGGGTGCCCAGGTCGCGGAGCTGCCCCGCCTCGAGCACCGAGCCCTCGATGCGCAGCCGGCGCACGGGCTCGCGCACGTCGGGGAGCGCGGGAAGCGCCCAGCCGTCGCCGCCGCCCAGGAAGGCGCGCATCTCCTCCACGCGCGCCAGCTCGGGCTCGATCCAGCCCAGGTCGGCGCTGGGCTCCAGCGCGCGCACCGCCTCGGCCCCCAGCGCCGACGAGGCGTTGCGGGCGACCAGCTCCAGGGCGTCGCGGTACTCCAGGACGTTCAGTGCGTGGGAATTCATCGGCGGAACCGTGTGGCGATCGGGCGAACGGGGCCGACAAGGTAACCCCGCCCGCCCCGGCGCCTCAATGATCCGCCTCGTACCCTGCACCGCCGGGGCCGTGCCGCGGGGCCGTGGCGGCCGCCAGGCCCGCGGCTCCGCGGCTACGGGCGCCCAGTGCCCAGTGCCCAGTGCCCAGTGCTACCGAACATATGCCGAACATTGCATATGGGCAAGGTGGCGCGGGGCGCGCGCCGCGGGCCCTCTCCCTGGCGCCTGACGGCGCCTGTCCCTCCCCCAAAACAACCTGGGGGAGGGACGGGAGCTCGCTTCGCTCGCGGCTCCTTCAGGGTGGGAATTGGCGGCGGTGCGCTCCGGCGGTGCGGGCGGGGAAAGAGTGGTGAGGGCGATACTTCAGGACCGGGAAGTCAGATGGGGCGCTTTCCGGGCACGCGGATGCTGAGGATGCGCTGATGGTCGCAGGGCAGGCGGTGCGGAGGATTCCTCCCTCTCCCGGAACGGGAGAGGGGAGCGCTCTCAGGCGCGGGGAGAGGGCCCGCGGGACCGGCCGAAGTGCGCCGATGCGTGAGGGATGCGCGCCCGGAGGGCCGGGAGCGCGGCGGCCCGCCCGCGCCGCCGTCTCGGCCGAGACGAGGGTGGGGCGGGCCGCCGCGGGCCCGGCGCGGTTGGCAACGGTCGTATCGTTGCCTACCGCGCGCGCAGCCCGCTTTGGCGCCTCGGCGCCAAACACGCCCAAGCCGCCGTTCCCACGTGGCTCGTCGGGATCAGGATGCGGCTGATGAACCCGTTTCGTCGCCCAGCAGCCAGCCATCCGCCGGCGTGCCCGGGAGCACCAGCCGGAACGTGCTCCCCGCGCCCGGAACGGACGCCACCTCGATGCTCCCGCCCAGCAGCTCCGCCAGCCGCCGCGCGATCGGCAGCCCCAGCCCCGTGCCGGGCTGCCCCTCGCCGAGCTGCACGAAGTCGTCCCAGATGCGCGGGAGGTCGTGGGCGGCGATCCCCTCGCCCTGGTCGCTCACCTCCACCGCCACGCCGCCGCCCTCGCGCGCCCCGCACCCCACGCGGATCGGGCGTCCCTGGCCGAACTTGATGGCGTTGGAGAGCAGGTTCAGCAGGATCTGGCGGATGCGCCGGGCGTCGCCGGCCACCTGCAGCGGCCGGCACGCCACCTCGAGCGCCAGGGTGCTGCCCTGCTCGGCCGCCATCGGCGTGAGCTCGGCGAAGACGTCGTCCACCAGCCCGGCCAGGTCCAGCGAGCCCACCCGCACGTCCAGGCGCCCGGCCTCGAGCTTGGAGAGGTCGAGGAGGTCGTTGATGAGGTCGAGCAGGTGCCGCGCCGACCCCTGCGAGCGCTCCACCGCCTCGCGCTGCTGCGGCCCCAGCGGCTCGCACATCCCGCCCAGGAGCAGGTCGTTGTACAGCATCACCGTGCTCACCGGGGTGCGCAGCTCGTGGCTGGCCATGGCGTAGAAGCGGTTGCGCGAGGCGATGGCGGCCTCGCGGTCGCGCTCGGCGCGTACCCGGTCGGTGATGTCGTAGCCCACGCCGATCAGCGCGGGGCGCCCCTCCACGGTGGTGCGGGTGCCGTGCACCTCCAGGTGCAGGAGCTCGCCGTCGGAGCGGAGGCCGCGCAGGGTGTAGCGGATGGTGGGGATCTCGCCGTCGAGCCGCGCGCGGATGTTGTCGGCCACGCGCGGAAAGTCGTCGGGGTGGACCACCAGCCGCAGCGCGCCGGGCTGCTGCATCTCGTCGACCGTGTAGCCGAAGATCTCGGCGAAGCGCGGGTTCACGTAGCGGAAGTGGCCGTCCTGGTAGCAGTAGATGGCCATGATCGACTGCTCCACCAGCGAGCGGAACCACCCCTCCGAGTCGCGCAGCAGCCGCTCGGTGCGGGTGAGCTCGGCGGTCGTGCGACGGCGCTCCGCCTCGTCGCCCGCGAGCGCGGCCAGGTCGGCCAGCGCGGCGAGCTCGGCCGCGCCCCACGCGCGCGGCCGGGTGTCGCACACGCAGAGGCCGCCCAGCACCTCCCCGTCGGCCCCCATCACCGGCACCGCGGCACAGGCGCGCACCCCGGCCCCGGCCATCGGCGAGTGGTCGGCCGACCCGGTATCCGCCGCCACGTCGGGAACCACCGTCGCACGCCCCGACGCCGCCACGCGCGCGCAGATGGCATCGGCGAGCGGGGATTCAGCGGCGTCCGCGTCCGAGTCAGTCCCCTCGCAGATGCCGTCGAACGCGTGCCGGGTGCCGTCCGCCAGCGACAGCGCCGCCCGGGACGCGTCCAGCAGCCGCGCGGCCAGCCGCACCAGCCGCTCGAACGGATCCGCGGGACGTGCGTCGGCCACGCCGGCATCGGCCGGAGCGGCGGGGGCGGACAGGCGGACGGGATCGCGCGACGCGGGAGCGGTGTCGGTCACCGGTTGAGCGGACGGATGAGGCCAGCGAGAGGCGCGCGTCCACACCCGGAGAGGGAGCGGGGTAGCGCCGGAGGGAGGGCGCGTCCGACGAAACGGACGGCCCTGAGCCAACATGCCGCCGCCGCACCGCCCGCGCAAGTGACGCGCACGACCGCTCCAAAGGGAACGAAAGTCTGGACGCGATCGACACCCATGATCCAGCCGTGGCGCGGAATGGTGCCGCGTGGACGCCGCCACTGCACACGGACGGCGACGTCGCTGGCAGGAACGGATGGTGTCGCGCGTCCGGCAATCTCGTCCAGAAAAACCATGAGAAAGGCGGGGCGCCGGACACTTGCCGGACGCATCGAATGCGATCGTTGCGGAGGCGATCCGTCCCCGTCCGCCCGAGCTGAACATGCCCACCAGACGCCGGGGCCACGCGGCGGCGTGCTTGACTTCCCCCGCCCCCCGGCTGATGTTCGGAGCACACGCACCACCCCATCGCCAACCCGAGCGGAAGCGCGCGGAAACGGTGTACACGCCCGTCGTCGAAGACTACCTGAAGGCCATCTGGATGCTCCAGCAGCAGGAGTCGCCGGTGGCCACGTCGCGCATCGCCGAGCGGCTGGGGCTCACCTCGGCCGCGGTGACGGCGATGGTGAAGCGGCTCGACGAGCAGGGGGTGCTGCGCCACGAGCCATACTACGGCGTGCGCCTCACCGGGGCGGGCGAGATGGCGGCGCTGCGCATCATCCGCCGGCACCGGGTGCTGGAGCTGTTCCTGGTGGAGAAGCTGGGCTACGCGTGGGACCGCGTGCACGACGAGGCCGAGCGGCTGGAGCACGCCGCCAGCGACGAGCTGATCGAGCGGCTGGCGCGGCTGCTGGGCGAGCCCGAGCGCGACCCGCACGGCAACGCCATCCCCACCGCCACCGGGCAGGTGGACACCAGCCGCTACCCCGCGCTCGGCGACCTGGAGCCCGGCCAGACGCGCCGCGTGCTGGAGGTGGAGGTGGAAGAGCCCGAGCAGCTCCGCTACCTGGGCTCGCTGGACCTGTACCCGGGCTCGGAGGTGGAGGTGATGCGCAAGCAGCCGTTCGAGGGGCCGATCTCGCTGCAGGTGAACGGGAACCCGCAGGTGATCTCGCACTCGCTGGCGCAGCGCATCCGCGTGCGCGAAAAGGGCGACGCGCATGGCTGAGCCGCCGCCGCTGGCCGGGCTTTTGCTCGCCCACCGCCGGGAGAGGGCGATCAACCGCGAACGAGGTGGACGGCGATGAGGGTGTTGAAGGTACTGATCGGGGCGGCGGCGGGAGCGGCCATCGTGCTGGCGCTGCGCGACTACCGCAACGGCGGGTGGCTGAAGCCGGCGCTCTCGGGCGGCCAGGGCGGCGGGCTGCTGCTGGAGGACGACGAGGAGGAGATGCTGGAGGAGCCCGTGCTGGGCTACGACGGGATGGACCGCGACACCCTGGTGGAGTGGCTCGACGACGCCGACCTCGACGAGCGCACGCTGCTGCGCGTCCGCCGCTACGAGGAGGAGACCGACGCCCGCGAGCCCGTGCTCGACAAGATCGACGACCTCCTCGCCGCGTTCGGCTGAACGCGGCGCCGGCTCCAACCGGCGTTCGACGCGACGAATCAGGCCACCCCCGCTGCTGCGGAGGCGGCCTGACGTGCGTCGTGCGTCGATCAAGCGTCGGAGCTCACTCGGCGGCGAGCAGCTCCTCGGCGGGCCAGGTGAACGGGCCCTCGGTGTACTCGCTCAGCGGCTTGATGCGCAGCAGCCGGCGCCCGTTGACGCCCAGGTTGCCGCGATCCTCCACCACTTCCGCCTCGTACACGCCGCCGGGCATCCGGTAGCGCACGCGGCTGCCGACGCGGAACTCGTCACCGGGGCGGTGTCGCTTGCGAGTGGCCATTGAAGCCTCCGCTCACCTCGAGGTCATCGGCCAGCGTCAGGTCCTTTGCGGGGACCTCCAGGACGATACGGGCGTCATCGTACTCGTCGAACGTGCGGATGCGGAACAGGCGACGGCCGCTGACCCCGATGTTCCCGCGGTCCTCGATGACCTCGGCATCCCACGTGCCCAGCGGCATGTGGTAAACCACGCGGCTCCCCACCGCGATCCCGTTCCAGGGACGCTGCTTTCTACTGGTGCGCATCGGGCCTCCTACCACGGGCGAGCTCCGGTCGACGACTGTAGCGGCTCGGGGTTGTCGTGCACCGGAGACCAGCCGATGGAAGCAGGCCCGTTTACACTGAGGTCAATCCGGCGGGAGCAGCTCTTCGGCAGGCCACATGAACGGCCCGTCCGTGTACTCGCTCATTGGCTGAATCATGAGCAGCCGCCGCCCGTTCTTGCCCAGATCCCCAAGGTCCTCCACCACGGTGGCGGGGTACGCGCCACCCGGCATGCGGTATCGCACGCGGCTGCCGATTCCCAGGTCATCCCCGGCACGGGAGAGCTTCCGTCTACGCATGGGCAAGGCTCCTACCAGGGTGCGCCGCCTACCAGCTTCATCAAATATAAACGGAGCACGGCATCGAATTCCACTGCCAGGGCGTCGCAGGTCCGGCGCCACGCCCGAACCTGCTGGAAGCGCACCTCGTGAGATCCGGCGAGCCCGGGATTTCGAAAGTCCTGGTGCGCGATGGCATTGCGCCAACAGTTGAGCTCCTCGAGACGCGCCTTCCGCTGAACGTTGGCCCCCCTGTGGCGCCTGACTTCGTCCCAGAAGGAGATTCCGAGCTTTCCGAAATCAGAGCCAAGCGTCGCCGAATTCGCGTTGCCCACATCCAGCCGACGGCCCGTGGTGAGCAGGGTACGTAACACGAGGTTCAGCGGTTCGTGCGCCGGATCATCGGTGACCCACTCCGCGCTTTCCGTGTGCAGCTCTCTGCAAAATAGCTGGAACTGCGAGGCCAGCAGCACCACGTAGGCCTGCGCGACCTGCTGCCGCGCGAAACGCCGGGCGGTGCGTCCGCCGCCGACCACGCCGTGCACGGCCTCCATCTCGTCCAGCACCTTGCGGCTGCGGGTCTGCCAGTGGCGGAGTGCACGCGAAGGCATCTGGCGGGCGGCGGTCCTGGCGGGCGGAAGCGACGGCGCACAATATGGACACCCGAATCTAAACAGCCGGGAAGACGCTGTAAACGGCCGCGCCGGCGACCGCGACGAAGCGGCCACCGGCGCGCAAATCGTCCATGATTGCTGACTTCAGCCGGCGAGCGTCTCGCGGGCGATGCGGTTGAGCTCGCGGCCGTCGAACTGCCCCCTGGTGCGGGGCGACACCGCCTTCATCACGCCGCCGATGTCGCCGGCGCCGGCGGCGATCGCCTCGCGCACCATCGCGCGCACCTCGTCCTCGCCGAGCTGCGGGGGCAGGTAGGCCTGCAGGATCGCGGCTTCCTGCTCCTCCTTCTGCGCCAGCTCCTCGCGGCCGCCGGCGCGCATCTGCTCGGCGGCTTCGCGGCGGCGCTTGATGGCGGTGGTGACCACCGCGTGCACCTCGGCGTCGGCGAGCTCGTGCCCCAGGTCGATCTCCTTGTTGCGGATCTCGGAGATGAAGGTGGTGAGCACCAGCGTGCGCAGCTTGTCGCGCTCGCGCCGCGCGGCGTTCAGGTCGTTGCGGATGGTGTCCTTCAGCGTGTCCGCCATCGGTGCCGTCCTCGAAGATCGGGTCTGGGGTGAGGCGTGCAATCTACCGTCGCCGGAAGCGCACGCAATCGAGGGGCGCGTTCGTCCCACCGCACTTTCGCACTCCTTGACTGCCGCACTGCCGTTCAGGGCGTGTTCGGCGCCGAGGCGCCGAACCGGGCTGCGCGCTGCGTAGGGCACGATACCGCCGTGCCCAACGCAGCCGGGCCCCCGGCCCTCCGGGCGCGCATCCCTCACGCTCCGTCCGATCAGCGGCCGATTTCGTCACCGCGGCGCCGCGGTTGACACCCCCGGCAGCGGGGCGCAAACTCCCATCGATCGATCAGCCCCACCTTTCCCACCCGCCCGTCCCGATCCATCCGACGGTCCGGCATCCTCCGCAGGTCCCCACAATCCACACCCGGAGCATCATGAGCACCGAAAAGAAGCCCAGCCGGCTGGCGGCAGCGGCGCAGTGCAACGTGAGCGCGATCGGCATCGGCGACGGGCCGGCGCTGCCGCCGGTGGACTACGCGGCGGTGGGGCAGCAGGCGCCCGTGCTCCTCGACACCCCCGCCGGCGCGCTGCCGCAGGCCGACGCGGTGGTGATCACCTGGGCCGGCGCGGAGTGGGCGGCGATGCAGCAGGTGTTCTGCGGCGGCGGCCAGGCGATGCCGTACTCCGAGCGGAAGACCAGCCCGTGGCCGGGGTGGCAGCAGCTCGTCGCGGGCGCCAGCGCGGGCGGGTGCGGGTGCTACGGGGGGAAGGACTGCTACTGGGGATACTACCGGCTGGTGCAGGTCGCCGGGCGCACCGTGCTCCTCTGGAAATCCAACGTGCACCTCGACGAGTCGGGCGGCACGGGGCAGGCGTGCCTGGAGCAGATGATGGGGATGCTGCTCGACCAGGTGAAGCCGACGCTCGTCCTCTCGCTCGGCACCGCGGGCGGATCGCGGCTGGCGGACGCGATCGGCACGGTGAACATCGTCAACGCCGCCACGCTCGACATGGGCGGCGATCCGTCCACCTGGCCCACCTACGCCAACGCGTGGCAGCCGAGCCACGCGGTGCTCGGCGCCAGCGGCTTCCAGTCGCTCCTCTTCCCCACCCCCACCACGCTGGGCGACCTCAAGTCGCTGGCCGAGCAGTTCGACAAGACGTGCGGCACCACCTTCTCGCTCGCCGACCTCGACCCCGGCGGCGTCGATTCCGGGCAGACGCCGCCGGCGGTGAACGACCTTACGCCCGCCGGAACGCCGCTGCTCACCGCCAACTCGTTCGTCACCGGCACCACCTCGGGCCAGTACGACGCCTACGCGGTGATCGAGATGGACGACGCCGTGCTGTGGAGCGTGTGCCAGCCGCGGAACGTTGCGTTCGGCTCCGTGCGCAACGTGAGCGACCCGGTGCAGAACGCCGACCTCCCGGCGGAAACGCAGGGGAACTGGGGCGAGATCCTGTACAACACCTACGGCTTCTACACCAGCTACAACGGCGCCCTCGCCGCCTGGGCCATCCTCTGCGCCGAGCCGAGCGGCTCCGCGAGCTGACCGCGAGCCTACTCGTCGGAGGACCGATGAAACGACGGGCCGCGAAGCTGTCTCGCGGCCCGTCGGCCGGATACGAGATCGCCCGCCCACGCATCTGCGCGGGAGGGCGATCGAGGTCGGCGTGCGACCTACCGAGGTGGAGCGGACCGTCAGCGCGAGGCGACCTCGCGGCTCAGGCGGTACATCTCGGCGGCGCGGTCGGGGTTGCCCTTGCGGTCGTAGGCGATGCCCATGGCGTAGTAGGCCTTGCTGCTCTCGGGGACGATGCGCACGGCGTTCTCCAGCACCTCCAGGGCGCCGTCGCTGTCGGCGGTCTGGTTCAGCGCCTCGCCCAGCAGCAGGTAGGCCGCGCCGTTGTCGGGCGCCAGCTCCACCGCGCGGCGCAGGCTGAGCACCGCCGCGGGGTAGTTGCCGCGCTTGAACAGCGCCTGGCCCAGTTGCAGGAACACCGGCGGGTGGTCGGGCGCCAGCTTCTCGGCGCGGCGCAGCTCCTTCTCGGCGGCCTCGTACTTCCCCTGCGCGGCCAGCGCGGTGGCCAGCCCCATCAGCCCGCGCAGGTTGTCGGGGCGCGCGGCCACCACCGCCGCGAACGCCTCGGCGGCGCCGGCGTGGTTCCCGCCCTCGGCCAGCGCGTCGCCCTGCTCCAGCTTCTCGGCCAGCGACGGGTCGAGCGGCACCTCGGGCGCGGCGGCGCGCGCGCGGCGGCCGGCGCGCGCGGGCTTGCCGTTGTCGGCCGCGGGCGGCTGGGGCGCGGCCGTCGCGGCGGGCGCCTCGGCGGCGTCCGGCGGGGTATCCGAAGGGTCCTGCTCCTGCGTCTTACGGGCCATCGTACGTCCGGGGTATCGCGGGGTCATGCCGTGCTGCTCGGGTCCTGCGTTCCATCAGCCGTCCAGCGCCTCCACCGTCTCGTCCAGCACCCAGCGGCA
>DASQLJ010000403.1:0-2946 GCA_035630095.1 Longimicrobium sp. | reverse complement strand
CGCCGCCGACGTCACCGGGATCCTGATGGCCACCGCGCTCGCGGTCACCGGCCTGTACGTGATCCCCGCCCGCCGCGCGCAGGCCAAGCGCGAGTTCGCGGCGAAGACCACCGAGCTGCGCCAGCGGCTGAAGGACGCGCTGACGCGGCAGGTGCACGCGGCCATCCAGGAGAGCACCGACCGGGTGAACGAGTCGATCGCCCCGTACCGCCGTTTCGTGGTGGTGCAGCAGCAGCAGCTCAACGAAGCCCGCGCCGAGCTCGTCGCCGCCGAGGACGCGCTCCTGCGCCTGAAGGCGGAGATCGAGGGGCTCTGACAGGATGTTCCGGAACACGACGAACGGCGAGGCGCGGGCGTGTCCCTCCGCTACGCTCCGGGCCGGGCTTCGCGCGCCGTAGGCAACGATACCGCCGTTGCCAACGGCGCCGAGCCCCCGGCGCGCCATGTCTCGCTTGGGGCTGGAAGGCCGGCGCGGCGCGCCGGTGTCTCGGCCCTCCGGGCGCGAATCCCTCACGCGAACCGCGGTGTTTCCATCCACCACCGGTGCGGTGAGACGGGTATGAATGCACGCGGCAGGGTGAGGAACGAGGGCGAGGGCCGTCCGGGGAGATCCTTGGCGGCCCTCGCGATTTCCACGTTCAGCCGTCGGACGTCGTCACCCGCGGCCGACGCTACGGAGAAACGTCTTCCGGCGCCGCGACGGTGTCGTCGGCCGAGGGGGGCTCCGCCGCGGAGCCGGGCTCGGCGGCGGCGTCCACGTCGAACCTGTCGACGGGGGTGCCGGTGCACTGGGCGCCTTCGTACAAATTGCCGTCGTGGTCCACGCTGTAGGTGGTGAGTCTCTGATCGACGCTGCGCGGGACGACGGCCGCGCATACGCCCTGCTCGTCCCCGCGCACCAGCTTGAAGGTGTACTCGCCCATCGCGGGGGAGTCGTGCACGCGGGTGACCACGTCCGAGAGCGTGCGCGGGTACTCGCCGCCGTGCTTCGCGCGGTACACCACGATGCTCTCGTGCACCTCGCGCATCATCCGCCGCGCGCCCACGTCGCCGCCGGTGCCCACCGGCACGGTGATGTCGGGATCGCCGCTGCACCCGGCGGTGCGGTAGAGCATGCCGGTCACGTCCATGCTCAGCGCGCCCACGCCGCTGCCGGGCACGGGAACGGCCTCCAGGCACAGGTCGCGGTCGCTCGCGGCGGAAATCTCCAGCGTGTAGCGCGCGGCGCTCGAATCCGCCGCGGGACCGACGATCTCCTTCAGCGAGTCCACGCTGGAGGTGTACATCCCGTGCTCGGCGAAGTACGCCTGCTCCGCCGTGTACGCCATCTTCAGCAGCGTCTCGCCCTGCTTCTCCCTGGCCCGCGCGCTCGCCGCCGCGAAACGGGGGATGGCGAGCGCGGCGATCACGCCCACGAACATCACCGCGAACAGCCCGCACGCCACCAGGGCGATCACGATCACCGTCTTTCCCGAGCCCGAGCCGCCGCCGCCCGGCCCGCCTCGCGCCAGCGCGTCGGGGCGCAGCGGGAAGCCGCAGGTGGGGCACACCACCGCGCCCGGCGAGATGGGTGCGCCGCAGTCGGGACAACGTGCTTGGGCCATGATACGTCGATCAAGTGCAGGGGGGCGGTGACGCGGCATCTCGGCCGTGAGGCGGACGGTCGTACAACGGGGTCGGAGCACGGCTCCGAACGGTCAAGGGGAGCCGCTCGGGGTTTCCCGCTGGGTGGGTTCTACTGCGGGCTTCTCCATGTCCGATGACGCGCCGTCGGCGCTCGTTTTCGCCGTGAAGCGCTCAACCACGTCGCCGATGCAGCGAGGGCTTCGGTAGAGGTTGCCGTCGTGATCCACGCTATACGTGTGCAGGTCGGCCCGCTGGAAGGTCGGAAACAGCGCCACGCAGACCGAGTTGCCATCGGCGCGAACGACCTCGAAGCGGAACTCCGCCATGGCCTGCGTGAAACGCACGCGCGTGACAATGTCGGCCAGTTCGCGCGGATATTCTCCGGCGCGTTCGTGGTAGGCCACGATCCCCTCGTACGACTGGCGCAGCATCGCTTTCGCGCTGGCGTCCTCGCTCGCGCGCGAAACGCCGACGCTTGGCTCCCGGTCACCGCGGCACCCCGCGGCACGGTAGAGGGTGCCCTGCGCGTCCATGCTCAACGCGTGCAGTCGTGGGGACGCGGTGGGTCGTGGCACCGCCTCCAAGCACAGCTCGCGGTCGCTTGCGGCCGAGATCTCTAGCTCGTAGGGGAAGAAGGGCGAGCGATCCAGCCGGCCCTCGGAGGGGAGCTGGGCGGGGTGGCGGGCATATGCCCCCCGATCGGCGTGGTAGCTCTGCTCCGCCGCATACGCCCACTTCAGCAGTGTCGCGCCCTGCTCCTCATTTATCCGGTTGGCGGACCGAAAGAATGCGGGGATGACCAGCGCGGCGATCATTCCCACGAACATCAATATGAACAGCCCGCCCACCACCAGGCCGATCACGACCATCCTGTTCCCCGCCCGCGGTCGGCCGCCCGATCCCGTGCCCCGCGGCAGCGCGTCGGGGCGCAGCGGGAAGCCGCAGGTGGGGCACACCACCGCGCCCGGCGAGATGGGTGCGCCGCAGTCGGGACAACGTGCCTGGGCCATGATGCGTCGAGTGAGTGGAGGGTGGCGGCAGTGCTGGATGTCGACAGCGAGACGGGCGGCCGGCTCAGCCGCGGCAGGTGCACCGAGCGGGATCTGTCATCCGGGTCCCACGAGTTCCGTTCCGCGAGCGGTTTGCGTGAGGGATTCGCGCCCGGAGGGCCGAGACGCCGGCGCGCCCGCGTCCGGTGCCGCGGTAACGAGAGGGGCCCTGGCGCGGCGGCGGCTCGGCGCCGTTGGCAACGGCGGTATCGTTGCCTACGGCGCGCGAAGCCCGGCCCGGAGCGCAGCGGAGGGACACGCCCGCATCCGG
>DASQLJ010000402.1:0-6100 GCA_035630095.1 Longimicrobium sp. | reverse complement strand
GAGCGGCCGCTCTGCCCGGCGATCTGCTCCACACGGGCGTCCACCTCGTCCTGCGTGGCCCGCAGCCCCTCGCGGTCGGCCAGCGTCTCCACCACCAGCATGCGCTTCAGCGTGGCCTCGGCCTGGGGGCGAAGCATCTCGCGGAACTGCGAGAAGCGTTCCTCCTGCTCGGGGGTGCGCGGGGCCTTCTTCCCGCCCCGGCCGCCGCCCGTCATCCCGCCGGTCATGTACTCGAGGTAGTTCTCCACCATCGAGGGCGGCACGTCCACCTGGTTGGCGTCCACGATCTGCCCCAGCAGCGCGTCGCGGTAGCCCTGGTCGGCGCGCTGGCGGGCGTCGGCCTGCAGGTCGGCCATCACCCGCTCGCGCAGGCCGGCCATGTCGGTGAAGTCGCCCAGCGACTGCGCGAAGGCGTCGTCCAGCTCGGGAAAGGTGCGGGCCTTCAGCTCCACCACGCCGATCTTCAGGCGCTGGGTGGTGCCGGCCTGCTCCGCGTCGCCGTAGTCCTCGGGGAACTCGACGTCGAACTCGCCCTCCTCGCCCGGCTGCAGGCTCTGGATCGCGGCCTCGATCGCCGGGATCGCCTGGCCCTCGCCCAGCACGAACTTGAACTCCTCGGCCTCGGGCGCGTCCTCGCCCAGGGGCGTCTCGGCGGCGGCGGGGGTGATGCGCACCTGCACCTCGTCGCCCACGTCGGGGGTGCGGTCGTCCACCACCACCAGCTCGGCGCGGTCGGCGCGCAGGCGCTCCAGCACGCCGTCCACGTCGGCCTCGGTCACCTCGTCGGTGGGGCGGGCCACCACGAAGCCGCTGATGCGCGCCAGCTCGATCGCGGGCTGCACCTCCACGTCCACGTCGTAGTGCAGGTCGCCGCCCTCGTGGTAGTGGACGTCCTGCACCTGCCCCTGCGCGATCGGGCGGATGTTCTCCTGCTCCAGCGCCTGCGGGTAGGTCTCCTGGATCAGGCGGTCCACCGTCTCCTGCTGGATCGCGGGGCCGAACTGCTTGTCGAGCAGGTTCTGCGGGATGTGGCCCTTGCGGAAGCCGGGGAGGCGCACGTTACGCGTGACCTGCTGGGCCACGCTGCGGCGCACGCGCTCCACGTGCTCCTTCGGCACGGTGATGGAAAGGCGCCGCGCGAACGACGAAGGCTGCTCGACGGTGACCGCGAGCCCGCTGCTACGAGTGGTGGTGTCCGCCATCTATGATACCCGCCGTGTTCCGCTGTTCGTTTGACAGGAAAGGTGAAGGTGCGAAAGGGGGGACTCGAACCCCCACGGCCGAAGCCACCAGATCCTAAGTCTGGCGCGTCTACCATTCCGCCACTTTCGCCCATTGGACAACCGCTGAATATAGGCCGCCGGTTCGGCGCGGGTCAACGGAAGGCCGTCACAGGCCGGAGAAATCACGACGTATCAAGGGGTTGGGTTGTTCGATCGAGAGAGGGTTTTGCGAGAACGAGCGGCATCGGCGTGGCCTCGGGCGGGGCGGCCCTCACGCCGAGGCCGCGGGCCCCCCACCCTGGCGCTACGCGCCTGTCCCTCCCCCCAAAACAACCTGGGGGGAGGGACGGGGGCTCGCTTCGCTCGCGGCTCGTGATGCTGGTTCGGCGAGTTCCGTTGCGCGAGCGGGCGGGGTTGCGTGAGGGATTCGCGCCCGGAGGGCCGAGACGCCGGCGCGCCCGCATCGACGTCTCGGGAACGAGCGAGGCCATGGCGCGACGGCGGCTCGGCGCCGTTGGCAACGGCGGTATCGTTGCCTACGGCGCGCGAAGCCCGGCCCGGAGCGCAGCGGAGGGACACGCCCAAGTCCGTGGTTTCCGTTTGGGTCTCCCCCAAACGCCGGATCGCCGCGAACCTCGGGGCTCGCGGCGATCGCAGTGCGTGAGGGGCCGCGCCGTCAGGGGCGCGGCGGCTCGGTCGTTCTCAGGCCACCTCGGCCGGGGCCATCACGCCCAGCACCCGCTCCATCGCCATGGTGTGGCTGCAGGTGTGGTGATGACGGAAGTAGTCGCAGTCGCAGTGCCAGTGTCCTTCGCGGAAATCGACGCTGTGCTGGCCGTTCTTGCCGTCGAACTCCACCTGGAGCTCGCGGAAGTGGATGCGCTCGGGCTCACCTGCGTACTCGCGGGCCTTCTGGATCTTGCTGATCATCCCCGAATCGAGCATGTCACCCTCCCAAGGTGTGGGTACGACAAAAACGCCCGCGCAGCTTGCGGCTGCGGGGCGTTCCTCATGGAGCGCTGCCAGTGGCGGAGTCGCTGTGGAAGCAGGGGATTTTCACGTACCCGCCCTCCTCTCGGTTCGGCGGCCATCGCACGGCCGCACGCCGTCTCCGCGTGTGGACGGGGGAGCGTCCCTCGTCCACGTCGTGTGCTTCGGCTCCAATCGCAAGCTAAGCCCCGCCCGCCGCAACCGCAACAGGGACAATCTCGCCTCCGGGACCGGCCGGAGCCTTTCGCAAGATCCGTACTTTCCCGACCTGCAAGGCGGCGCCTCGAATTTTACGCCAGGTGGCGAAATAGTCGCGCGTGAACACGGCCCGGCTCCACATGTCTCCCACCCAACCCGTTGCGGGAACGTGTCTTGCGACGGGATCCGCCCCTCGACGGCGGGGGTTTCGGTACATCAACCGGAGGGGACGATGGGCGACCTGAAGACCAGCACGCAGAAGCCGGGCGGCGCCAACACGGGGATGACGCCGAAGGGCACCGAGGGCGACCACAACCAGGGCGCCGAGTTCGGCGCCTCCGAGGCCGCGACGCGCGGCACCGACCGAGACCTGGATCGCAGCGGCACGTCGGCGAACCAGGGGCACGGGCATCCGCGGGAGGAACGGGGGAAGCAGGATTGATTTGATCGGCCCTCGGGCAGGCGGACGCTTCTCTTGACAGGTGCGTTGGAACAGGTGCGCTAGTGCGCGAGTGCGTCCGGCGGTACTGATACCGAATCGGGCAATCAACCGTGCATTCGGAAGGGCCGCTACAGAAGGATGGCACACGGAGCAACGGAGGAAACGGAGGATGGACAAGCAGTTCTCCGTTTCCTCCGCTGCTCCGTGTGAGTCAATTCGTCTGTGGAGGAATGCACATTCATTTAGCCGAAGCGGTATGAGTGCTGAGTGCGGGGTGCTGAGGCGAACCGAGACACTTCCGCACTCACGCGCCTGTTCCAACGCGCTCACGCACCGGTTACAACGCACCTGTTCCGACGCACCTGTTCGCGGCTGAATCCCCTACTTCGCCGCGCGAATCACCCGGTATCTCGCCTTCACCATCTCGAACAGCCCGAAGGCGGCCAGGCCCACGGCGACGACGGCGAGGAGCCAGGCGCCGTGCGGCTGCTGGCGGACGCTCTCCAGCGCGCCGCTGGGCATGCGCGCCTCGTCGGGGCGGTGGTGCAGCGCGGACAGCGCGAGGTAGACGCCGATCACCCCGAACACCACGCCGCGCGCCGCCACGCCCACGCGGCCGGCCAGCTTGAGCGCCTTCTGCGTCCCGGGGCGCAGCGAGGAGAGGTCCAGCCGCTTCTCGGGCTCCTTGGCCACCGCGCGGTACAGCTTCCAGAGCCCGTACCCCAGCAGCCCCACGCCCGCGGCGATCAGCGCGTACCGGCCGAGTGCGTGCTCCATCACGGGCGTGGTGAAGCGGCCGGCGCTCTCCGTATCCCCCTCCGCCCAGCCGTAGGCCGCCAGCCGGGCCGACGTGGCCGCGAGCCCCGTGTAGACGACGGCGGTGAAGAGGTAGGCGGCGCGCCGGCCCAGGCCGCTCAGGCTGGTGCCCTTCCGCTCGGGGTCCATCACCGCCTGGATCAGCGTCCACACCGCGTAGCCCAGCAGCCCCACGGTCAGCACCGTCAGCACCACGCGGCCCAGCGGGTGGCGGAGGATCTCCAGCATGGCGCCGCGCGCACCCGCCGGGTGGCGCCGCTCGTACGCCGCACGCGCCGCGAGCAGCGCCACCAGCAGGTAGACCAGCCCGCGCGAGAAGTACCCCGCCCGCGCCAGCCGCTCCACCCACGGCGCCGCCTCGCGCGCCGCGTTGTCCACGTGCCGCTTCGCCTTCCGGGTCGCCGTCCCCAATTCGCCTCCCTTGCCCGTGCACCTCGCGCCACCCCGCAGGAGCCAAGTACACGAGTCGTGCCGGGCGCACGGGGATGGACGGTGTGAGCGCGCAGTTTTGATGTCGATCGCCCTCGCGTGACCAGGTGGAGACGGGCTCCGGCCACCTGGAAGATGACAACGCGCTATCGACGGCAGGCCGCGCCGGCACCCACCACCCTCTCCCGCGAAGCGGGGGAGGGCGAGCGCTCCAAGGCGCGGGGAGGGGGCCCCCGCGGCGTTTCCGAAGCGCTTCCGACTCCCTCCGCCAACTGGTCGACTCCTCCTCCTCCGTCCGTCGACCCACCCGCTCCGGACCGTCATGGCCGCTTCCTCCCGCCGTATACAAAATACGTCCCCCCGCGAAACCTCCCCGCGAAACCCGCCGTAGGGGCCTCCGCAAGCACATTCTCCGGGCGCGGCGTTCTGCCCCGCCCTTCCGGACCGGGGCACCTCTCCCCCGCCCTGCCCGATCCAACATTCCGGAGCCGGTTCCATGAGCCTCCTCAAGGACCTCCGCCACGGCGCGCGGAAGCTGGTCCGCAACCCCGGGTTTTCGGCGATCTCCATCGTGACGCTGGCCCTGGGGATCGGGCTGACCACCACCATGTTCAGCATCGTCTACGGCGCGCTCATGCGCGGGCTGCCGTTCGAGGACGGCGAGCGCGTGGTGAGCATTCGCGGCGCGAACCCCGCACGCGACCAGGACGAGCTGGGCGTGAGCCAGCACGACCTGGCCGACTACCGCGCGCAGCAGCGCTCGTTCGAGGGGCTGGGCGCGTTCACCAACGGCACCATGTCGGTGAGCGGCACCGAGAAGCCCGAGCGCTTCGACGGCGCCTACATCTCGGCCAACGGCTTCGAGCTGATCCGCGCGAAGCCGCTGCTGGGCCGCACCTTCCGCCCCGGCGAGGACGCGGTGGGCGCCCCCGCGCTGGTGATCCTGGGCCACGACATCTGGCAGAACCGCTACGGCGGCGACCGCGGCGTGCTGGGCCGCACCATCCGCGTGAACGGCGAGCAGGCCGAGATCATCGGGGTGATGCCGCCGCGCTTCGCCTTCCCCGCCAGCGACAAGCTGTGGGTGCCGCTGCGCGAGCCGATGGCGGCCAGGCGCGGCGAGGGCACCGACCTCTTCGTGTTCGGCCGGCTGAAGCCGGGCGTGTCGATGGACGCGGCGAACGTGGAGATCGCGGGGATCGCGCGGCGCCTGGCCACGCAGTTTCCCGAGAGCAACAAGGACCTGACGGCGTTCGTGGAGCCCTACACGAAGTCGTTCATCGGCAAGGAGCCCACGCTGCTGCTGCAGACCATGCTCTTCGCGGTGTTCCTGGTGCTGCTGATCGCCTGCGCCAACGTGGCCAACCTGCTCCTGTCGCAGGCGGCCATGCGCGCCCGCGAGGTGGGGATCCGCACGGCGATGGGGGCCAGCCGCGGCCGCATCATCATGCAGTTCCTCACCGAGCCGCTGGCGCTGGCGCTGGTGGCCGCCGCGATCGGGGTGGGGCTGGCGTTCTTCGGGGTGAAGCTGTTCAACGACGCCATCGCCAGCACCGAGCCGCCGTTCTGGATCGACATCAAGATCGACGGGCCGATCCTGCTGTTCGTGCTGGGGATCACCCTCTTCGCCACCTTCGTGAGCGGCGTGCTCCCGGCGATCCGCGCCTCGGGCGCCAACGTGAACGAGGTGCTGAAGGACGAGTCGCGCGGGGCCAGCAGCTTCCGCGGGGGGATGATCTCCCGGGTGCTGGTGGTGTTCGAGATCGCGCTGTCGGTGGGGCTGCTGGTGGCCGCGGGGCTCACCATCAAGAGCGTCACGCGGCTGCGCAACATGGACTTCGGCTTCCCCACGAAGACGATCTTCACCGCGCGCGTGGCGCTGCCGGAGACGGTGTACGGCGACAGCGCGGCGCAGGTCCGCTTCTTCGACCAGCTCTACGGGCGCCTCTCCGAGATCCAGGGGGTGGAGGGGTACACGCTCACCGGGATGCTCCCCGTGCTG
>DASQLJ010000401.1:0-8229 GCA_035630095.1 Longimicrobium sp. | reverse complement strand
TGCCCGCGCTCATCTTCGCCGCGCTGAACGTGGGCGGGGCGGGGGCGGCGGGGTGGGGGATCCCCATGGCCACCGACATCGCGTTCGCCATGGGGGTGCTGGCGCTGCTGGGCAACCGGGCGCCCGCGCCGCTCAAGATCTTCCTGGCCGCCCTGGCCATCGCCGACGACATCGGCGCCGTGCTGGTGATCGCCGTCTTCTACACGGCCTCGATCGACGTGCGCGCGCTGCTGCTGGGGCTGGGGCTGATCGTGGCGCTGGGCGTGTTCAACAAGCTGGGCGCGCGGCGGCCCTACGTGTACGTGGTGCTGGGGCTGGCGGTGTGGCTCTGCTTCCTGAAGAGCGGCGTGCACGCCACCGTAGCCGGCGTGCTGGTGGCGATGACCATCCCCGCGCGCACCCGCATCGACACCGGCGAGTTCTCGCAGCGCGGGCGGCGCATCCTGGACGCCTTCGACGCCGCCGGGCCCGACGGCGAGAACCTGCTCACCAACCGCGGCCAGCAGGCGGCCATCATCGAGCTGGAGAACACCGCCGAGGCCGCGCAGGCGCCGCTGCAGTGGATCGAGCACTCGCTGCAGCCGTGGGTGGCGTTCATCATCATCCCCCTGTTCGCCTTCGCCAACGCGGGGGTGGTGCTGGAGGGCGAGCTGGCGCAGGCGTTCACCAGCCCCGTGACCCTGGGCGTGCTGCTGGGGCTGCTGATCGGCAAGCCGCTGGGGATCACGCTGTTCGCCTGGCTGGCCGTGCGGCTGCGGATGGCGGCGCTCCCCTCCGGGTGCAGCTGGCGCGCGCTGCACGGCGTGAGCTGGCTGGGCGGGATCGGGTTCACCATGTCGCTGTTCATCGCCGGCCTGGCGTTCGACGACGCGGCGCTGGTGGCCGATTCCAAGGTGGGGATCTTCACCGCCTCGGTCGGCGCGGCGCTGATGGGCGCGTTCCTGCTGCGCCGCCAGCCCCCCAGCAACGTCCCCGAGGTCCCCGAGGAGGACGGCGTTTCCGCCGAGCCGGCGTGATCGAGCGACATACCGGATCGAACGATCGACTGTGCATTCCTCGCCAACCTCGAAGATGTCATCCTGAGGCCGGCCACGCCTATCCCTGTGCCGACAAATGAGTTGGCAGGCCGAAGGATCTAAACTCGGCCTTCGGGCGACGCGCCGCCTGTCGCTCGGACTGGTGGTTTAGATCCTTCGGGCGCCGCCATGGACTGGTGCACACAAGGGGTCGGTGCAGCGGCGCCGCTCAGGATGACACCTCCTCGGGCTTGCACGGGTCGATCCCGAGATCTGCTGTTCGAAGCGGTGTGGATGCCGAAACGGGGCGAGGCCCGCCCGATCGAATCGGACGGGCCTCGTCGCCCATGCGGTCTCGTCCTGCTTTCGAGCCCGTCGCCGGCTCAGCCGTGCCCACCCGGAGGACGCAGACAGCACGTGAGGTGGGGGTAGCGTCGGCGTTATCGTCGCCGCCGGACTCGTGATACAGTACCGACCGTTGGTACTTGTTGTTGCGCGGGTTCGATTAGGAAACCATGAGTCCGCTCCCCGTCTCTCCCGCACCCTGCCGTACGGCGCTCCCTGCTGCCAGGTTTCACCGCCCGGTCATCCTTTCTGATGCGCCATCCGCCGGAAAGGTTGTAAACTCCCTTTCGGCTGATTCGATGACCGCGACGAGCATCGCCCGTCTTTCGCCGTGACACGCATCCTCACCCCGCACCCTGCGCAGCCGACGATGGAAGACCAGCCGACCCCCGCCGTGGTGAAGGAGCTGCGCCAGATCCCCGGCGTGGGCACGTCGATCGCCGTGGACCTGTGGGACCTGGGGATCCGCCGCGTGGCCGACCTGCGCGGCCGCGACCCCGAGGCGATGTACGTGCAGCTCTGCGAGCAGCGCGGGATGCACATCGACCGCTGCATGCTGTACGTGCTGCGCTGCGCCGTCTACTACGCCTCCACCTTCCCCCACGACCCCGACAAGCTCCTCTGGTGGAACTGGAAGGATACCGCCCTGGAGGCGAGCGCCGCGAAGGATGCGTGATCTTCGTTAGATCACCCACGCCAACGGTGTCATCGTGACCGCCGCGCGACGCCGGACCACGTGGCCGAATATGCGAGTAAACTCGCCGCTACAACGGCACACAGTCCGCCTCCGCGGACTTCACGGGGGACGGTGGGATCGAGCCCCGATGCCGCCACCGCGCCGCGGAGCCTCGCGCAGTTTGCGAGGCTTTTCGTAGTTGTTGCTGCGGCTTCAGCCGCCGGTGAGCGGATCACGCTGGCCGCAGAAAGCCCCGCCGGACACTGTCTGGCGGGGCTTCGTGTGTCTCGACCTTGGCCGAGCCGCGTTCCTCAGCGCGGCGCGGGCAACGTGCCCACGCGCTCCGGGCGCGACTGCGGCGAGGCGTCCACGCGCTCCCAGCGCGAGCGGCGGAAGGTGGGGCCGAGCATCGCGCCCACCAGCGCGCCCACGACCGCGCCGTCGATGGTGAAGGCGGCCTGCGCCGTCTTGTCCTTCCCCGGCGAGCACGACTGGCTGCTGGCGGAGCAGTCGCCGCTACCCGCGGCGCTGCCGACCACGAACCCCAGCACGGCGCCGCCCAGCAGCCCCACCCCCGCGCCGCGCAGGATCGACCCTCCGCGCGACTCGCGGCTCACCAGCCGGTGCATCTCCGAGATGTCGGCGCGCACCAGGGCGTCCAGGCGGCCGGGCGCGGCGAGCGTCAGCGTGTCGGCCGTGACGTTCGTGAGCGTCCCCGCGTACCGCCCGGCGGACGAGACCACGCGCACCGCGTCGCCCGCGGCAAGCGGGTCGGGGGTGCCGGGTGCGGTGACGGTCAGGTTCACGCCGTACACCGGCGCCGCGTACACCGCCTGGGGCACGCGCGTGCTGTCGGCGGCCGCGGCCGGCGTGGTGTCGGGCGCGGCGGACTGCGCGCGGGCGGCGGCGGGGATGACGGCCAGGACGGCGGCGAGCGTGCGGAGCGTGGCGCGGGTCACGGCGGGGCGTCCGGCTGTGGGCGGGGATGATGTGAAGGCGCCGGAGCGCGTGAAGCGCCCCGGCGCGGTGCAATGCTGCCTCTCCGCCGCACGATCCGCAAGGGACGCGTCGGACGGGCGCCGCACACGCGGAGCTTACTCCAGCGCGGCGGGGCCGTCGTTCACGCGGCGCAGCTTGTGGGGGTTCAGCACGATGTAGATGGCGTGAATGCGCTCGCCATCCGTCTCCAGCACGGTGGTGTAGTGGATCTCGCCGCCGGCCTCGGCAATCAGCGCCGGCTGGCCGTGCAGGTGCGCCATGCGCTGTGCCGCCAGCAGGCCGTACTTCTTTTCCAGCCCCAGCAGCAGGCGCATCACGTGGTCCGCGCCCACGACCACGTTGCGCGCGGCCGTCACCACGCCGCCGCCGTCGCTGGCCAGCGTCACGCCCGGCGCCAGCAGCGCGAGCACCGCCTCGCGGTCGTCGCGCGCGAGCGCGTCCAGGAAGCGCCGCAGCAGCCGCTCGCCCACGTCCGCCGGCGGCACGAAGCGCGGCGGGCCCCCGCGGACGCGCTCGCGGGCGCGGTGCACCATCTGCCGCACCGAGGCCTCGCTGCGCGACAGGATGCCGGCGATCTCGCCGTAGCCGGTGTCGAACACGTCGCGCAGCAGGAAGGCCGCGCGCTCCTCGGGCGACAGCCGCTCCAGCATCAGCAGCAGCGCGACGGACAGGTCCGACGCGCGCTCCGCCTCGCGGTCCGGCGCCGGCGTGGTGGCCACGGGCTCCGGGAGCCACGGACCGATGTACGACTCGCGGGCCGTCGTCACGCGGCGCAGCCGGTCGACGGCCAGGCGCGTGACGACGGTGAGCAGCCACGCCTCGGGCGCCCGCACCTCACCGCGATCCTCCTGGTACCAGCGGAGATACGCCTCCTGCACCAGGTCTTCGGCCTCCTGCAGGTCGCCCAGCATGCGGTAGCCCAGCCCCAGCAGGCGCGGCCGGTGGCGCAGCACGTCGGGCTCGGCGGACGGATCGAGAACGCTCATGGCCGGTTCAGGTACGGTGAATCGGGACGCGCTTCCAAGGTGGCGCGGCGAGGCGGCGGCGTCCAGAACCGGCGTGTAGATCGAGGCCCGCGGGCCCTCTCCCTGGCGCCTGGCGGCGCCTGTCCCTCCCCCAAAACAACCTGGGGGAGGGACGGGGACTCGCTTCGCTCGTGGCCAAGTCGAATGTGGTAGTGAGTTTGGCCGAGCGACGATCGTTCGCGAAAGTCGCTGTCACAACCGGGGGGCTTCTCCGTCTTACTTGTGTCGGCCGCCGCGAACCGCGCGGGGGGCGATACGAATCAACCGACCTGGGAGAGCCTCATGGACGCGATCGATACCGCCGTGCCCGACCTGTCCGAGATCGCCGCCGCCGCCGCGCAGTCGGCCCACGCGCCGCGGCTGGACTACACGCGCGTGTCGCCCGATGCGCTGCGGACGATGTTCGGGATGGAGCAGTTCGTCCGCAAGTCGGGGCTGGAGCACTCGCTGATCCACCTGGTGAAGCTGCGCGCGTCGTACATCAACGGCTGCGCCTACTGCGTGGACATGCACAGCAAGGACGCGCGCGTGGAGGGCGAGACGGAGCAGCGGATCTTCGCGGTGCCCGTCTGGCGCGAGACGCCGTTCTTCACCCCGCGCGAACGCGCCGCCCTCGCCTGGACCGAGGTGGTGACGCACATCGGCGCCGGCGTCTCCGACGAGGCGTACGAGGAGGTGCGCCGCCACTTCGACGAGGCCGAGGTGGTGAACCTCACCATGGCCATCATCACCATCAACGGCTGGAACCGGCTCGCGATCACCTTCCGCGCGCCCGTCGGCACCTACCAGCCGCCGTCGAAGGCGAGCTGATCCGCATCCGCCCCAACGAAATCGGCGCCGGTCCCCGCGGACCGGCGCCGATCTCATATCCATCGAACATCCGCCGTTGAAGTCCGCGAAGGCGGACTGTGTGCCGTTGTAGCCGCGAGTTCACTCGCAAATTCCCACACGGATTCCGCCATCTGGATGCGCAACCTCCCACGCCAATCCCTTGGGAAACGCGCAAATCTCACGCAAAATTCCGCCGTCATGACGCGCAAATTCCCGCACGTCCCCACGCCTTCCACCCGATCCCCCTACCCCGCCCCCACCTCGGCTTCGCGCCGCACGCCGAGCTCGGCCAGCGTGTCGTCGGCGGGGGAGAGGCCGGCGGCGGTGTAGGTGTCGAAGAAGGCGCGCGCTTCCTCGACGTCCGCCGGGCAGATGAAGGCGGGGCCGAGCGCGGCGGCTCCCTCCAGCGCCAGCGCGAACAGGTCGCGCGCGGTGGCGGCGATCCGCTCGTCGCGCAGGGCCAGGCGGCCGGCGCGCGCCAGCAGCCCGGGGTCGGGCGCGCCCACCAGCTCGCGCGCGGCGCCGAACGACGGCGCGTGGTAGGTGAGCCCACCCAGCAGCACCACCGGCGCGGCGTACCACGCCGGCTGCACCGCGTCGGCGCCGCGCACCTCCACGAATCCCTTGGGGCGCACCTCGGGGAAGAGCGTGGTCAGGTGCGTCTTCCAGTCCTCCTCCGTCGCCAGGCCGCGCGCGTTCCACTCGCGGAACGGGAGCCAGCCGTCGTGCTCGTGCGGCACCAGGATCGCCGGCGCGTCCAGCGCGAAGCGCAGGTACTCGGGAACCGGATCGTTGGCGCAGCCAAATATCCCCGTCCGTCCCGCGCCCATCTCCCGCCACACCCGCGCGCGGAAGCTGAGCTCGCCCGTATCCTGGCCGCGGTAGACCGGCGAGTTGGCGAAGATGGCGGTGACGTACGGCGCCAGCGCGTTGAGGAAGCGCCAGCGTGCCGGCGCGTCGTCGCACCAGTCCAGGTTCACCTGGAAGGACGCCGTCTGCCGCATCATCCGGGTGCCGCCGGTGCCGCAATCCTCCAGGAACCTGGTCAGGCGGACGTAGCGCTTGCCGGGGAGCTGCAGCGCCACGTCGCCCACCGCGCCCAGCGGCTCGATCCCCACGCTCAGCAGGTCGATCCCGTGCTCACGCCCCGCCGCCAGCAGCGGCCGCACCGTCGCGCGCAGGCTCTGCAGCAGGGCGGAGGCGGAGCGGAACGGCGGCGCGCTCAGCTCGATCTGCCCGCCGGGCTCGAAGGTGATGGTGCCCCCGTCCGGCAGGCGCCAGTTGGGCATCCCGTACACCGACGCCGTCTCCGTCCACCCCCAGCGCGCGGCGAACGCGCGCAGGAACGGCAGCGTCGACAGCCCTTCTTCCGCCTGGATCGGCACCGGCCGGCGCGAGTCGAGGGCCACGGGGAGCAGCTCCACCTCCGCGCCGATCGACGGCGGGCGCCGCGTCGGGCGGCGGGCGCCGAACGCGTTGTCGCGGAGGTCCGCTTCCAGGGCGGCTTCGTCCAGCATCAGTCGGGCGCGGCGGTGAGGATAGCGTACAGGCCGTCGGCGTCCGTCTCCCAGCGCATCACCGTCATCCCGGCGGCGGCGAGCATCGCGTCCACGCTCTCGCGCGAGTGCTTGCACGAGATCTCGGTGCGAATGCTCTCCCCCGCCGCCACGTGGATCTCGCCCACGCCGGGGATGGTGACCGTCTGCGGGGTGGCGGGCACCAGGTGCATCTCGATGCGGTGCAGCTCGGGCTCGTAGAAGGCGCGATGCTCGTACGCGTCCACGTCGAAGTCCGCCCCGGCCAACGCGTTGACCACGCGCAGCATGTTGCGGTTGAACTCGGCCGTCACGCCTGCCGCGTCGTTGTACGCGGCCTCGATCACCGCCGGGTCTTTCCGTAGATCGACCCCGAGGAGGAGTGCGTCGCCCCCGTGCATCCGCCGGCGCACGCGGCGCAGCAGCGACACCGCCTCGTCGGGCGCGAAGTTGCCGATGGTGCTGCCCAGGAACGCGTGCAGCACCGGGTGCGGCAGGTCGGGCGGGAGCGCGAAGTCCGCCGTCATGTCGGCCACGACGGGGACGATGTCGAGCGTGGGATACTCGCCCGAGAGCTTGAGCGCGCTCGCCTCCAGGAAATCGGCGCTCACGTCCACCGGCACGTAGGCCGCGAAGCCCACCGCGTCGCGCACGGCGTCCAGCACGATGCGCGTCTTCTCCGCGCTCCCGGCGCCCAGCTCCACGACGGATTTCGGGCACATCTCCCAGATCCAGTCCGGAATCCGCTCGGCCAGGAGCGCGCGCTCGGTGCGCGTCAGGTAGTACTCGGGGAGGCGGGTGATCTCCTCGAACAGCTCGGAGCCGCGCTCGTCGTAGAAGTACTTGGGCGGCAGTTCCTTCTGCGCGCGCCCCAGCCCCTCGCGGATCTCGGCCAGCATCACGGCGGCCGCGGGTGAGAGCGTGTCAGCCATCCCGCACGATCCTGAAGCCGCTGAAGATCTGCCGGCGGATGGGATAGTCCCAGTTGCGGAAGGTGTTCCGAATGGCGCCCGGGCGCGTGGCCCAGCTCCCCCCGCGCAGCACCTTGTAGTCGGGCCCGAAGAAGACCTCGCTGTACTCCCTGTACGGGAACGTCTCGTAGCCGGGGTAGGGGAGGAAGTCGCTGGACGTCCACTCCCACACGTCGCCGATCATCCCGTGGCAGCCGATCGGCGAGACGTTGCGCGGGTACGCCCCCGTCTGCGCCGCCTCGAAGGAGAGCTGGTCGAGGTTCGCCTCCAGCGGCGACGGGGCCTCGTCGCCCCAGGGATACGCGCGCTTCTCGCCCGTCGCCGGGTCCCACGAGGCAGCGGCCTCCCACTCGTGCTCCGTCGGCAGCCGCCCGCCGGCCCAGCGTGCGTACGCCTCGGCCTCGTGCCAGCAGACGTGGCACACGGGGCGCTCGGGGTCCACCGCCAGCACGCGGTCCATCGAGCGCGTCATCCAGCGCCCCTCGTCGCGGTGCCAGAACTGGGGGGCGAACAGGCCCGCCTCCTCCTTCCACGCCCATCCCGCGTCGCTCCACAGCTCGCGCCGGTCGTAGCCGCCGTCGTCGATGAAGCGCGCGTACTCGCCGTTGGTCACCGCCCACGCGCCGATGCGAAACGGCGCCAGCTCCACCGCGTGCGCCGGGCGCTCGTTGTCGTACGCGGCCGTGCGGTCGTGCGTGCCGATCTCCACGCGGCCGCCGGGGAAGCGCACCATCCCGTCCGCGTCCCCCGGCACGGCGCGGCCGGGGGGCGTGGCGATGGCGCGCGGGGCGCGGTAGGGCGGGTCGTCCTTGAGCTGCAGCGCCTGCAGGA
>DASQLJ010000400.1:0-4903 GCA_035630095.1 Longimicrobium sp. | reverse complement strand
CTTCCGCGCCCGGAGCTTTCCGCCGCCAAGCGCGCGCTCATCGAGGCCAGGCTCCGGGGGCAGGTCCGCTCGTCGGGCATCGTCCCCCGCGCCCATCGCGACGGCGCTCCGCTCTCCTTCGCGCAGGAGCGGCTCTGGTTCCTGGACCGCCTGGAGCCGGGGAGCGCCGTCTACAACATCTCCGTGGCACGGCGCCTGGGGGGTGCGCTGGACGAAGCGGCGCTGGAGCGGGCGCTGGGCGAGATCGTCCGGCGGCACGAGGCGCTGCGCACCACCTTCCGGGAGGTGGATGGCTCACCGGTGCAGGTGATCGCGCCGTTCGGCGGCTTCACGCTGCCGGTAGAGGACCTGTCGGGGCTCGGCGAGGCGGACCGCGAGGTGGAGGTGAGGCGCCGCGCCACCGAGGATGCGGTGCTGCCGTTCGACATCACGGCGGGGCCGCTCTTCCGTGCGGCGCTGCTGCGGCTGGGCGAGGATCACGTGCTGCTGCTCTCGATGCACCACGTCGTCAGCGACGGCTGGAGCATGGGGGTGTTCTTCCGCGAGCTGTCGTCGCTGTACGTGGCGTATCACGAGGGGCGGGAATCGCCGCTGCCGGAGCTGCCGGTGCAGTACGCCGACTACGCCGTCTGGCAGCGCGAGCACCTGCGGGGCGAGATGCTGGAGCGGCAGCTCTCGTACTGGCGGGAACGGCTGGCGGGAGCCCCGGAGCTGGTGGAGCTGCCCACCGACCATCCGCGCTCGGCGGTGCGGACGTTCCGGGGGGCGGGCGAGCGGATCGAGCTTCCCGGCGAGCTGCTGGAGCGACTCCGCGCGCTGGGGCGGAGCGAGGGGGCGACGCTGTACATGGTGGTGCTCTCTGCCTTCCAGGTGCTGCTGTCGAAGTACGGCGGGAGCGAGGACATCGTCGTGGGGAGCCCCATTGCGGGGCGGACGAGGGACGAGGTCGCGGGGCTGATCGGCTTCTTCGTGAACACGCTGGTGCTGCGCGCCGACCTGGGCGGAGACCCGAGCTTCCGGGAGGTGCTGCGGCAGGTGCGGGAGGTGACGCTGGGGGCGTATGAGCACCAGGAGCTTCCCTTCGAGAAGCTGGTGGCCGAGCTGCAGCCGGAGCGCTCCCTGAGCCACTCGCCGCTCTTCCAGGTGTCGTTCGACCTGGACGACGTGGAAGAATCGGGAAGTGGCGTGGCAGAGTCGAGCGCCGAAGGGGTCGACCGGGATTTCGCCTTCGCCAAGTTCGACCTGACGCTGGCCTTCACGGCAACGCGGCGAGGTCTGCGCGGCGGGCTGAACTACAGCACCGATCTCTTCGAGCGCGGCACGGTCGAGCGGATGCTCGGCCACCTGGCGCGGGTGCTGGAGCAGGTCGCCGCCGATGCGGACGTGCGGCTTTCGCGGCTGGAGCTGCTCGGCGAGGCGGAGCGCGCGCTGGTGCTGGAGGCGTGGAACCGGACCGAAGCGGAGTATCCGGCGGACCGGTGCATCCACGAGCTGTTCGAGGCGCAGGCGGCGCGCACGCCGGGGGCGGTGGCCGTGCGCTTCGAGGAGGAGTCGCTCACCTACCGCGAGCTGAACGAGCGTGCGAACCGGCTGGCGCACTACCTCATCCGCCTGGGCGTAGGCCCCGAGGTGCGGGTGGGGATCTGCCTCGAGCGCAGCCCGCAGATGGTGGTCGGCATCCTGGCGGTGCTGAAGGCCGGGGGCGCCTACGTGCCGCTGGACCCCGCGTACCCGGCCGAGCGGCTGGCGTTCATGTTGGCCGACTCCGCCACTCTGGTGCTGCTCACCCAGGAGAAGCTGCGCGGTCTCCTCGTCGTCGAGCCCGGCGTCCAGGTGGTGGCCGAGGAGGAGGTGCGGGCGGAGATCGCGGCCGGGAGCGCGGAGAACGTCGAGAGCCGTGTCGCGCCGCGAAACCTGGCGTACCTGATCTACACCTCCGGATCGACGGGCATTCCCAAGGGTGTCGCGATCGAGCACGAGAGCGCCGTGGTGATGCTGGCGTGGGCGTGGGGCGTCTACTCCGACGAGGAGCTGTCGGGGATGCTGGCGTCGACGTCGATCTGCTTCGACCTCTCGGTCTACGAGCTGTTCCTCCCGCTCGTCCGGGGCGGACGGGTGGTCGTGGCGGAGAACGCGCTGGCGCTGGCCCGCTCGGCGGCCGCGGGCGAGGTGCGGCTGATCAACACCGTGCCGTCGGCCATCGCGGCGCTGCTGAAGGACGGCGCGATCCCGGCCGGGGTGAGGACGGTGAACCTGGCCGGCGAGCCGCTGCGGGCGGAACTTGTGGATGCACTGTACGCCCGCGGTGGGATCGAGCGCGTTTACGACCTCTACGGCCCCTCCGAAGACACCACGTACAGCACGTTCACGCTGCGCCGCGCGGGCGGCCCGGCAAGCATCGGGACGCCGATCTCCAATACGCGGGCGTACGTGCTTGACGCCGGGCTGCGGCCGGTGCCGGTGGGGATGCCGGGCGAGCTGTACCTGGGGGGCAGGGGGGTGACGCGCGGCTACCTGGGGCGGCCGGGGCTTACGGCGGAGCGGTACCTTCCCGATCCGTTCTCTCCCGAAGCCGGCGCGCGGATGTATCGCACGGGCGACCGCATCCGGTGGAAGGCGGACGGGACGCTGGAGTACCTGGGGCGGCTGGACCACCAGGTGAAGGTGCGCGGCTTCCGCATCGAGCTGGGCGAGATCGAGGCGGTGCTGCGCGGGCACGAGAGCGTCGCCGAGTGCGTGGTGATGGCGCGCGCGGAGGCGGGCGAGCAGCGGGTGGTGGCGTACGTCGTGGGCGACGTCGAGACGGACGCGCTGCGCGCGCACGTGCGGCGGAGCCTGCCGGAGTACATGGTCCCGGCCGCGTTCGTCCCCCTGGACGCGCTCCCGCTGACGCCCAACGGCAAGCTCGACCGCAAGGCATTGCCGGCGCCGGAGTACGCGGCCGACGCGGACCGGTACGTGGCGCCGCGCACCCCCGTGGAGGAGGTGCTGGCGGGGACCTGGGCGGAGGTGCTGCGGCTGGAGCGCGTGGGGGTGGAGGAGAGCTTCTTCGACCTGGGCGGGCACTCGCTGCTGGCCACGCGGGTGGCCTCGCGCATCCGCGAGCTGTTCGGCGTGGAGGTGCCGCTGCGGGCGCTCTTCGAGGGGCCCACGGTGGCGGAGCTGGCCGGGCGCGTGGAGGAGATGCGGCGCGCCGGCGAGGGTGCCGCCCTCCCGCCGCTCGTTCCCGTCGCCAGGGAGGCGCCGCTGCCGCTCTCCTTCGCGCAGGAGCGGCTCTGGTTCCTGCACCAGATGGAGCCGGAGGGCGCCGGCTACCACATGCCCCGGTCGGGCCGGCTCCGGGGGAGCCTCGACGCGGGCGCCCTGGAGCAGGCGCTGGGCGCGTTGACGGAGCGCCACGAGGCGCTGCGCACCACGTTCCGCCCGGTGGCGCGGGGCGCCGTGCAGGTCGTCCACCCGGCCGCGCCCGCGCGCCTGCCCGTGCTGGACCTCACCGGGCTCGCGCCGCGGGCCCGCGAGGACGAGGCGCGCCGCCTGGCGCGGAAGGACGCGGAGCGCCCCTTCGACCTGGAGCGCGGTCCGCTGCTGCGCGCGACGCTGGTGCGCCTCTCCGACGAGGAGCACGTGCTGCTGCTCGCCATGCACCACATCGTCAGCGACGGCTGGAGCATGGGCGTGCTCTTCCACGAGCTGTTCACCCTCTACGGATCGTTCTCGCTGCCCTCCCACGCGGCACGGCCGGCATCGCCGCTGCCGCCGCTGGCGGTGCAGTACGCGGACTTCGCCGTGTGGCAGCGCGGCTGGCTGCGGGGCGACGTGCTCCAGCGGCAGCTCGACTGGTGGCGGGAGCGGCTGGGCGGCGCGCCCCCCGCGCTGGAGCTCCCGACCGACCGCCCGCGCCCCGCGGTGGCGAGCTCGCGCGGCGCCTCGCTCGTGTTCCACCTTCCCGCGGAGGTCACGCGGGGGCTCCAATCCCTCGCCCGGCGGGAGGGAGCCACGCTCTACATGGTGACGCACGCCGCCCTGGACCTGCTGCTCTCGCGCTGGTCGGGGCAGGAGGACCTGGTCGTCGGCTCGCCGATCGCGGGACGCACCCAGGTGGGGACGGAGGGGCTGATCGGCTTCTTCGTCAACACGCTCGCGCTGCGCGTCGACCTCTCCGGCGACCCGTCGTTCCAGGAGCTCGTGCGCCGCGTGCGGGAGACGGCGCTGGGGGCATACGCCCACCAGGAGCTGCCGTTCGAGCGGCTGGTGGAGGAGGTCGCCCCGGAGCGGGGGCTGTCGCACACGCCGCTCTTCCAGGTGATGTTCGCGCTCCAGAACGTGGACTCCGGCGGGGGGGCGGCCCCCATGGCCGGGCTCCGGCTGGAGCCGTTCGGGGGCGAGGCGCGGACGGTGCGCTTCGACCTGGAGATGGACCTCCACGAGGTGGGCGAGGAGCTGTTCGGGAACCTGCGCTTCCGGACCGACCTGTTCGACACCGCCACCATCGGGCGCTTCGCGGCGCAGTACCGGGTCGTGCTCGCCGCGGCCGCCGCCGCGCCGGAGGAGCGCCTGTCGCGCCTTGCCCTCCTCCCGGACGAGGAGGCGCGGCAGATCCTGGCGTTCGGCGCCGGGTCCGAGCGCGACCGGACGGGTGACGCCCCGGCGCACCTCCTCTTCGCGAAGCAGGCGGCCCGAACGCCGGACGCGCCCGCCCTCCTGTTCGCGGGCGAGTCGCTCACCTACGCGGAGCTGGACGCGCGCGCCGAGCGCCTCGCGCGGCGGCTGCGCGGGCGGGCCGCGCCGGGGGCCACGATCGCCGTCTTCCTGGAGCGCGGCGCGGAGGCCGTCGTCGCGCTGCTGGCGGTCTGGAAGATGGGCGGCGTCTACCTCCCGCTGGACCCGGGCCACCCGGTGGAGC
>DASQLJ010000399.1:0-3021 GCA_035630095.1 Longimicrobium sp. | reverse complement strand
GCGGGAGGCGATCGAGCCGGGGCAGCAGGAGTGGCGCTTGATCCGCGTGGCGCTGAAAAAGAGCGCGCCGGGGACGCGTATCCGTGCGAGAGACGGATACACTACGAATTAACCGTGTCGCATCCTCTTGTCCTCGCCCTCTTTTCCGATCCCGCGACGGCCGCCGCCGCCGGCCGCGAGCTGCGCGAGGAGACCGGCTACACGGGCGCCGACGCCGAGATCATCGGCCGCATCGACCTGAACCCCTCGTGGCAGGCGGCCACCGTGCACGTGGCCGTTGTCCGCGACGCCCGGCGCAGCGCCGAAAAGGAGCTGGACGACGCCGAGGACACCCGCGTCTGCCTCGTCCGCCCCGACGACCTGCGCCGCCGCATCCTGGCCGGCGAGGTCGACACCGCCACCACGATCTGCGCGCTGGCGTTCTGGGACTGGACGCGGGGCGGGGAAGCGGACCGGGGCTGATTCAGTGACTCCGAGGGGACGAACCATCGTCCACTCCGAGGTTTATAAAGGGCCCGGCGGAGCTTCTTGCGAGCGCGTCGATCCCGGCCACGCCGAGGGCAGTAGTCCGCGAAGGCGGACTTCGTGTAGTTGTTGCAGCGAATTCATTCGCCCTGCTAGCCCTCGCCGGGGCTCGGCCGAAGGAGCAAGCACGGAGGCCTCACCGGAGGAGCATGGCCGGCCCACCTCGGAGCCTGGCCGTGGCGGAGGGGGCATCGACCGAAGAGCCTGACGGCGCGATTTGCCACGCGCAGGCTCGCGAAAACGCATGACAGCCGCGCGCGACGCCCACTCGCGTCCGCGCGGCCGATTCGATAGATGGAGACCACGGTGTTCGTGTTCATCTCGCACCTGACGGTTCCGCCCGAAGACCACGCCTCGCTGGAGCGCCACTTCCGCGAGCGCTCCCGGCTGGTGGACGGCTTTCCCGGCTTCCTCTACCTGCAGCTCATGCGTCCGCAGGCCGGCGAAGCCACGCACACCTTCCTCACCGCGTGGGAAAGCCGCGACGCCTTTCGCGCCTACATGGGAAGCGAGGAGCACGCACTCTCCCATTCGCGCGAGCCGGGGGCTATAATGGGCCGGACCTCCGTGCGCCACGAGGCGTACGAGGTGCTGATGGATTCGCGCGCCGCGCCCGAGTGGCGGGCCGTCGCCGGGGGGGACGAATCTCCGGCGGACGTCGAAGCGTACGGCGTGGAGGCGGCGGCGCATGGCCACGGCTGAGCTTGCCGCCGCGGGCGAGGATCGGGCCGCGGGGCGCGACGACGCGGCCAACCGCTTCCTCGACGCCATCGTGGCCGGCAACCGCCGCCGCGCCTTCGAGGTGGCCGACGGGGCGCTGGCCGGCGGGATGGACATCCGCGCGCTCTACCTGGACGTGTTCCAGCCCGCGCTGCGCGACGTGGGGCGGCTCTGGCAGCAGAACCGCATCACCGTGGCCGACGAGCACCTGGCCACCGCCATCACCCAGGCGGCCATGGCGCGGCTGTACGAGCGCCTGTTCGCATCCGCCACGGGCACGGGGCCGCTGCTGGTGGCCGCCTGCGCCGACAGCGAGCGGCACGAGGTGGGACTGCGGATGGTGTGCGACATCCTGGAGCTGGAGGGGTGGGACACGGTGTTCCTGGGCGCCGCCGTCCCCACCGCCGACCTGGTGCGCATGGTGTGCCAGCGGCGGCCCCGGGTGGTTGCGCTCTCCGCCGCCATCGGCCCCAACGTGGCGCGGGTGGAGGCGGCGATCCGCGCCATCCGCGAAGGGTGCGGCGACGCGCAGCCGCTGATCGCGGTGGGCGGCCGCGCCTTCGCCGCCGACCCGGAACTTGCAACCCGCTTGGGCGCCGACCTGACCGCGAGCGACGCGGCCGAGGCGGCCCGGCGGCTGAAGGAGCGATTCGCGGCATGAGCGGCAGCATCACCCGCAGCGGCACCGGCCTCCACCCCGCGCTCCGGGCGTTCCCGGGCGCGGTGCTGGAGCTCGCGCCCGACGGGATGGTGCTGGAGTCGAACGGCCGGCTGGAGGCCGCGCTGGAGCGCGCCGTGGCCGGCGGCCGCCTCGACGACCTGCTGGACGAGGCCTCGCGCCAGAAGCTCGCCGAGATGCTGCGCCGCCGCCCCGCGCCGGGCGAGCCGCCCATCACCTGGGAGCTGATCCTGGAGGGGCGTGACGCGCTGGTCCCGCACTCGTTCTACCCGGCGTGGAGCGAGGAAGACGCGACCGGCGACCGGCTGTGGCTGGTGGAGTCGCCGCGCGACGCGCGCTTCGACGCGGTGCACGACGAGCTGGCGGCGGTCAACAGCGAGCAGGCCTCCACCCAGCGCCAGCTCAGCAAGGAGAAGGCGCGCCTGTGCCGCGCCCTCGACGAGCTGGAGCGCGAGCTGGGCGAGAACGCGCAGCTCAGCCGCACGCTGCAGTCGCAGAACGAGGAGATGGAGGCGCAGAACGAAGAGCTGCTGGCCATGACCGAGGAGCTGCACGCGGGGCAGGACCAGCTCCTCCAGCTCAACCACCAGCTCGAGCGCCGCGGCCGCGAGCTGCAGCTCGCCCTCTCGGCGCGCAACCGCTTCTACGCGGCGATGAGCCACGAGCTGCGCACCCCCATCAACGCGGTGATGGGGTACAACGACCTCCTCCTCGCCTCGGTCTACGGGTCGCTGAACGAGCAGCAGGAGCTGGCGATCGAGCGCTCGCAGCGCGCCGCGCAGCACCTGCGCGAGCTGGTGAACGACGTGCTCGACATCTCGCGCCTCGAGGCCGGGCGCGCGGAGCTGAAGCCCGAGCCGGTGGAGCTGTCGGCGCTGGTGGAGGAGGTGTTCGCCGCGCTGAAGCCGATCGCGCAGGCGATGGGGGTGGAGATCCGCCTGAACGGCGCCGGCGCGGCGCACGTGGTGAGCGACCGCCGGCTGGTGCGCCAGGTGCTCGAGAACCTGGTCTCCAACGCGATCCGCTTCGGGGCGGGAGCCCCCGTGTTCGTGCGGGTGCAGAGGGCGCGCGGGGGCGGGGCCGAGGTGGAGGTGGTG
>DASQLJ010000398.1:0-14558 GCA_035630095.1 Longimicrobium sp. | reverse complement strand
GATACCGCCGTTGCCAACGGCGCCGAGCCGCCGGCGCGCCACGGCCCCGCTCGTTTCCGCGGTCGACGGTGGCGGCGCGCCGGCGTCTCGGCCCTCCGGGCGCGAATCCCTCACGCAACCCCGCTCGCGGAACGGCGCCCGTGGGATCCGCACGATCCGGATCGGCCGAAAGCGGTTCGTTCGAGCCCGAGGGTGCGCGGACGCGCCGGCGAGTCATACCCGATCACCCGGCATCGCTCGAGGACCCGCTTCGCCATGGTTTCTCACAGAGGCCACAGAGGACACGGAGCAAAACTCTGTGTCCTCTGTGGCCTCTGTGAGAGAAGCGGTACCAGCCAGGGCGGAGGATGGAAACGCGAACGGCCGCCCACCCGGGCGGCCGTTCGTCATCTGCCGATCCTGCCGTCGCGCGGCGTCAGGCGGGGACGCAGGCGTCCGCGTCGACCTCGCCGGCCATCTGGACGCCCTTGAGCATCACGGCGTCCTCGCTCCAACTGCGGAAGCAGTCATAGCCGAACTCGCGGGCGGCGCGGATCTGGTCGGGGAAGCCGAAGTAGTCGGTCCACCCCTGCTCCTGCGCCTTCCACTTGCAGTCCCAGTGGAAGCTCACGCGGCGCATCTCGGTGGCCGTGTGCACCTCGGCCGTGCCGCGGAAGTACTCGCAGCCCGAGGAGGCGCGCACGTCGATTGATTCGATGTGCAGCTCCGGGTATTCTTCCAGCGCCCTGGTCAGCCAGCGCTCCACCTTCAACGCAGGGCAGTCGCGGTTGAACGCGATGCGCTCGTTGGGGCGGCCTTCGCGCAGGAAACGTTCGACTGCGTCGCGAAAGGGCTCGGCGGCGCTGGAACGTTCCAGCATCTGGAAGATCTTCATCCGGATCCGGTAGCGGGAAGCGGGCATGGGGCTGGAAGGGACCGCAAAAGATAACAGCGCATCCCGGTTTCGCCAAGCGCTTGCCGTTGCTGCACTTGCGCAGTGCGCCCCGGCTCTGCTACTTCACGGCCGGGGCGCGTCGCGTCCCCTTCCGAATCCCTGATTTCCGCGCCTTTCGTGACCGAGCCCAGCACGCCCGACACCCGCCCCGACCTGCGCCCCCCGCCCGAGGTCGTCCGCATCGCGCGGCGCCTGGAGGACGCGGGGTTCAGCACCTGGGCCGTGGGCGGCGCCGTGCGCGACGCGCTGGCCGGCCACGGCGCGGGGAAGGACTGGGACCTGGCCACCGCCGCCCGCCCGCACGACGTGCAGCGCCTCTTCCGCAAGACGGTGCCGGTGGGCGTGGCGCACGGCACCGTGGGCGTGCTGGGCGCCGACAACCGGATGGTGGAGGTCACCACCTTCCGCCGCGACGTGGAGACCGACGGGCGCCACGCGAGGGTGTCGTTCAGCGACACCGTGGAGGAGGACCTGCAGCGGCGCGACTTCACCCTCAACGCCATCGCCTGGCACCCGCGCACGCACGAGGTGCGCGACCCGCACGGCGGCCTGGGCGACCTGCGCGCGGGCGTGCTGCGCACCGTGGGCGACCCGCGCGAGCGCTTCCGCGAAGACCGGTTGCGGGTGCTGCGCGGGCTGCGCTTCGCCGGCCGCTTCGGCTTCCGCATCCACGCCGACAGCTGGGCGGCGGCGCGCGAGTCGGCGCCCGAGCTCCCCAGCCTCTCCGCCGAGCGGGTGCGCGAGGAGCTGCTGAAGGTGCTGAAGGAGGTGAGGCGCCCCTCCGACTCGCTGCGGCTGTACGAATCGTCCGGCGCGCTGGCCACCCTCTACCCCGAGCTGCAGGCGTGCGTGGGGGTGATGGACGGCGACGAGGACGTGTGGTCGCACCTGGTGCGGACGGCGGACGCGGCGCCGGCCAGCCGCATCCCGCTGCGGGTGACGGCGCTGCTGCACGACGTGGGCAAGCCGCGGACGGCGGACGGGGCCGGCTTCCCCGCGCACGCCGCCGCCGGCGCCGCGCTCGCGCTGGGGCTGATGACGCGCCTCAAGTTCAGCAACGCCGAGCGCGACTTCACCACGCACCTGGTGGCGCAGCACGAGGGCCTTCCCGCGCCCGACGCGCCGGCGGCGGACGTGCGCCACTGGCTGCGTATGGTCGGCCGCGCGTACGTGCACGACCTGCTGCGGCTGGAGATCTGCAACGCCCTCGGCCGCGCGGTGGTGGACGACGCCCGCGTCCTCGCCGCCGAGGCGCTGCGGCGCCGGGCCGACGCGGTGATGCGCGAGGGCGCCGCGCTGGAGATCGGCGAGCTGGCGATCGGCGGGGCGGAGCTGCGCGCGCTGGGCGTGGCCGCGGGGCCGCGCATGGGCCGCATCCTGCGCGACCTGCTCGAGCGTGTCACCGACGACCCGTCGCTCAACACCGTCGACGCACTGACCGCGATCGTCCGCGCCGAGCTGGAGGAGGGCGAATAGCCCGTGTTCACCCTGGAATGCGCGCGGTCCGGCTGGACATCCAGCGGGACCGCGTCTCGTAGAAGGAGGATCGAATGAGCCAGCCCGAAGCGTGGATGCGCGGCCCGGTCGAGGGGATCCCGCCGCTGCTGATGCCTGTCGCCCACGCCCTGATCGGCGCGCGGGAAGACGTCGCCGCGGCGATCGACGGCATGGGCGCGGACGCGCTCTGGGCGCGCCCCGGAGGCGCGGCGTCCGCCGGGTTCCACGCGGTGCACCTGGCGGGCTCGCTCGACCGGCTGTTCACCTACGCCCGCGGCGAGCCGCTCGACGACGCGCAGCGCCAGGCGCTCGCCGCCGAGAGCGCGCCGTCCGCCCCGCCTCCGTCCGTCCGCGAGGTGATCGACGTCGTCCACGCCGCGGTCGAGAAGGCGCTGGCGCAGCTCCGCGCGACCGATCCCGCCACGCTGCTCGAGCCGCGCGGCGTGGGCCGCAAGCAGCTCCCCAGCAACGTCCTGGGCCTCCTCTTCCACGCCGCCGAGCACAGCCAGCGCCACGTGGGCCAGGTCGTCACCACGGCGAAGGTGGTGCGGGGGATCGGCGGCGCGAAGGGCTGACGGGGATCAGAAGATCGCGATGTACGTCACGCGGCAGGTGGCGCTCCACGTTCCCGCGGCGGGCGTTGCCGTGCACGCGTAGCGCGTGGTGCCGGCGCCGCGATCCTCCCACACTTGCACCCGCGCGCGCCCGCCGCGGAGCAGGGTGAGGCGGCGGATGGCGACGTGGTACGGGTCCAGCGCCCCGGGCGGCCGGGGCGGGGGATTGGGCCCGACGCGCTCGCCGATCTCGTACGTGGGTGGGCAGCGGCCGAGCGGAACCACCGGTCCGTGTCCCGGCGCCTGGAGCGCGGCGAGGAACGCCGAATCCGGCTCGACGCGCCGGGTCGTCCCCGCCGGCCCGGCGAGCGAGACGCAGGTCGCGGCGAGGGTGTCGCGGTGGGGCTGCCGCATCACCGCGCGCACGGCGGCGAGCTGGACCGCGCGCCGCTTCGCCCCGTCGTCGGCGGTCGACGCGGCCCGCTGCGCGTGGACCGGCGTCCGCACGGCGAGCAGCGGGAGCGAGATGAGGACGATCGCGCGCAGGATCCGCATCTTCCCCATTGGGTTGGAGGGACGGTCGACGATCGACGGCTTCAGTACCGGATCGCGTCCAGCGGGCGCTGGCGGGGGAGGGGGAGGATCACGCCGGGATTGAGGATGCCGGTGGGGTCGAACGCGGCTTTCACCGCGCGGAAGCAGGCCACGGTCTCGGCGCCGAAGATCGTCTCGATCAGCGGCGCCCGCAGCCGGCCGTCGCCGTGCTCGCCGGCCATGGTGCCGCCCAGCGCCGCCACCCCCGCCGCCACCTCGACCACGATCGCCTCCAGCTCCTCGCGCCAGCCGGGCTTCGCCACGTCCACCAGCGGGTTCACGTGCAGGTTCCCGTCGCCCGCGTGGCCGAAGATCACGGCGGGCAGCGCGTGCTCGCCCAGCACGCGCCGCAGCAGGCGGATGTAGTCGGCCAGCCTGGGCACCGGCACCACGCCGTCCTCGATGAACTGCATGGAGATGCGGTTGCCCGACAGCTTCGCGATCAGCGGGCTGGCGGCGTGGCGCACGTGCCAGAATCGCTCGCGCCGCGCCTGGTCGGCCGCCACCGTCACCCGGTCCGCCACGCCGGCGACGTGCGCCTCCAGCGCGGCCAGCGACGCGGCGACCTCGCCCTCGGTGTCCGCCTCGAACTCCACGAAGAGGATCGCCTCCAGCCCCTCGCGCAGCGGGTAGCCCGGGTCCTCCGCCCCGCGGCGCACCAGGTCGATGAAGGTGCGGTCGATGATCTCGCACGTCGCCGGGCGCAGCTCCAGGATCCGCTTCACCGCGGCGCCCGCGGCGGCCAGGTCGGTGAACTCCAGCAGCGCCAGCCCGCGGGCCACCGGCAGCGGCGCCAGCCGCACGGTCGCGGAGGTGACCAGCCCCAGCGTCCCCTCGCTCCCCACCAGCAGGTCCACCGCGTCGCCCGTGCGCAGGTAGTCCGGCAGCGCGTAGCCCGACGAGTTCTTCCGCACCGCCGGCCACCGCGCGACGACGGAATCCGCGTGCGGCGCCAGCGCGGCGTCCACCTCCGCCAGGATCGCGGCGAGGCGCGGGTGCCGCTCCCGCTCGCCGCGCGCGGTGCTCACGCGGGTGCCGTCCGCCAGCACCACCTCCAGCGCGTCGATCCACGCGCGAGTCGAGCCGTAGCGCACCGTGTGCGAGCCGCCCGAGTTGTTCGCGATCATCCCCCCGAAGGTGCAGCGCTCGCCGCTCGACGGGTCCACCGGGAAGTGCAGGCGGTGGACGGACGCGGCCAGGTTCAGCTCCGCCAGCGTCGTCCCCACGCTCACCACCGCGGTGCGGCGCTCCGCGTCCACCACGGCCGGGGCGCGGAAGTGGGTCATCAGGTCCACGCTCACGCCGCGGCCCACGTTGCCGCCCGGCATCCCCGTCCCCGCGCCGCGCGGGACCAGCTTTACGTCGTGGGATGATGCCCAGCGCAGCAGCGCCGCCACGTCGTCGGCGTCCACCGGCACGGCGACGGCGTCGGGGAGGGTGCGCAGGATGCCGGACGCGTCGCCGAACGGCGTCCGCCGCGCCTCGTCGGTCTGCAGCTCGCCGCGAAAGCCGTCCACGGGACCGAGCGTCGACACCGGGTCCGACGGGGGACGCGGGGGGAGGCGCGAGAGCGGCCAGGCGGCGCCGTCGGGCTTCGCTTCGTGCTGGCGGGGCGGCAGCATCGGCATCTTCACGGGGTCGATCCGGAAACGAAAACGCCCCCCGGCGCGGTGCCGGGGAGCGTTCAATCTACCGAAACGGGCTCGTCTACTCCAACGTCGCGGCGCAGGTGGGGCAGTAGCCCACCACCTCCACGCGGAAGCCTTCGACGCGGAAGCCCTCGCCCACCTCCACGCGCGGCATGGCCACGGCCTCGCCCGCCACGTCGCGCACGATGCCGCAGCGCAGGCAGCGCGAGTGGTAGTGGTCGTTCGTCCGCGCGTCGTAGCGCGCCGAGTCGTCGCCGTAGGTGAGCTTCACGGCCAGGCCGCAGCTCACCAGGGTTTCCAGCGCCTTGTAGACCGTGGCCAGCGAGATGTCGACGATCTCGCCCCGCACCGCCGTGAAAACCTCGTCGGCAGATGGATGCTCGAAGCTGCCCATGAGGAAGCGGTACACCGCCGCGCGCTGCTCGGTGTAGCGCTGGCCGTGGGCCTCGAGGGTCTGCCTGAGAAGGGCCTCGGTCTGTTCGGGCCGCGGGGTCGCGGTGCGAGTCATTTTGGTGCTCGGGGTGGCGCGTAAGCGGCGGATGGCGCCGCGTACCGTTGTCGAAGCTAGGCTTATCACCATATGATGTCAACTCTTTGCGGCCTCTCGCGCACCCCCCGGCACGGCTCGTGCGCGGCGGGGCCGCAGTGTGTCGAGAATCTCCGCAACCGATCTGGGCCCCTTGTGACGAGACGGCTGGCGAAACGTATCTGGACGATGCTGGCGGCGCTCGCGCTCCCTGGCGCCGCCGCGTGCAGCGAGGCGAAGGCCGGCGTGGAGCCGCTGCCGCCGGTCGAGCGGCCCACGCCCGAGCAGCGCGCGGGGCTTCCCGTGCTGTCGGGGCGCTGGCTGTTCACCGGCTTCGAGTACCCCGCGCGCGACACGCTGCGGGTGCGCGAGCAGGTGTACCGCCTGGTGCCGCCGGGCGAGTTCCGCATCGTCACGCAGCGGCTCGACTCGATATCGGGGCAGTACGTGCGCGACAGCGTGCCTTTCCCGATGACGGGCGAGGTCCGCCGCGACGGGATCTTCTCGTTCGTGGCGATGGAGCCCACGGGCGGGGGGCAGTTCGTGGCCGGGCGCGTGGTGAAGGACACGATGTGGATCGAGCTGACGGGCTTCCCCTCGGCCGGGAGCTGGCCGCCGGGGACGCGCGCGGCGCTGGTCCGCCAGCCGCGCGGCGCGCCGTTCGTGCGGCTGCGCGGCTACGTGCCGCCGCCCCCGCCGCCGGGCGACAGCGCAAAGACCGAGGGTACGGGCGAGGACGGCGACGACCGGCCGGCCACGCCGCCGCCCAGCGCGCCGCCGGCGCCGGTGACCGAGCAGCCGCGGCCCCGGCCCGCGCCGCCGCCTCCTCCGCCGCCGCCCCCGCCGCCGGCGGAGTTCCCGGTGGAGCCGATCGAGCCGGTGGATACCTTCACGCCGGTGGCGCCCCCGGTGCAGCAGCCGCGGCAGCGCGGCCGCCGGCGCCAGCCCGAGCCGGTGGTGCCGATCACGCCGCCCCCGCCGCCGCCGGTGGAGGACCCGCGCTACCAGATGCCGCGGGACACCATCCGGATCGGCACGCCGGCCCGGTAACCCTCCGGGCGGGCGCCGGATCAAGAAACGAAGATCGCGCAGCCTCTCGTTGGGGGCTGCGCGATTCGTTTTCTCTCCCGACTCTCACTGAAGGTTTCACACGGAGTCAGCGGAGTTAACGGAGTCAACAGAACGCATTTCCGGTCTCCATCCTGAGCTACGGGAGCATGTCGGCGAGGAAGCCGCGGTAGGCGGCGATGGCCTCGGGGCTGGTCATCGCGTCGCCGTGCGTCTTGCCGGCGGCGATCACCAGGCGCTTGCGCGCGGCGGGCGTGGCGGAGGCGCGGTACAGGCGCTGCGACATCGCGGGGCGCGTGGCCGGGTCGTTGGCTCCCACCACCAGCAGCAGCGGCCCCCGGTAGCGCCGCAGCCGCTCCAGGTTGCTCTCCGCGGCGATCGCGTCGGCGATGCGCACGCGGACGAAGGGCTTCGCGTACCAGGGGATCTGGTCCGTCGCCCAGTCGCGCGCCGAGGTGGCCGAGCCCTCCAGCACCAGCACCCCCGCGCCGCGCTGCTCCGCCACGTGCGGCGCGAGGAAGCTCCCCAGCGAGAAGCCGTGCACCACGATGCGCGAGCGGTCCACGTCCGGCCGCGCGGCGAGCCAGTCGTACGCGCGGAGCGCATCGTCCTTCACCAGGGCGAGCGTGGGCGTGCCCTGGCTTTCGCCGTAGCCGCGGTACTCCACCAGCAGCCCGTTGGCGCCCAGCCCGCGCAGCAGCTGCGCGGCCTGCATCCCGCCCGTCGCCAGCCTGAAGTTGTCGCCGCCGAAGTAGAGCACGGTGTTCCGCGCGCCCGGCGTGCGCACGTACAGCGCGTGCAGCCGCGTGCCGTCCGCGCCGGCGAACCACGCGTCCTCGATCCGCAGCCCGGCCGCGGCCGCCATGGCGCGGGCGTTGGGCGGCAGCGCGGCGTAGCCGGGATGAAAGAAGTTGTTCTCGGGGACCGAGACCGTCGCGCAGCCGGCGGTGAGCAGGACGAGGGCGAGGAGGGATGTGCGTCGCATGGGGCGGACGCTCCTGGAGGGAGGGAGGAGGGACGATCGCCGCTCCCTGGTCTGCACCGCCCGTACCCGTTGTCGATTGCGCCGGCGATTCGCTCGCAACCCCCTGCCGCACCGCGCGATACGGTATCGGCGGCGGTCTGGCGTCCCGCTACGTCTGGGCCAGTCTGTATCCCAGGCAGGACGACTCCCGACCTCCATCAGCCCCCCACGCCATGCCGATGAGCCGTTCGAAGCGCGCGACGCCGATCCGTTCACTCCGTTGACTCCGCTGACTCCGTGTGAAACCCTGCGGAGCCAGTCGCACGCTCGAAGCTGGTGAGGCGCTACTCGGCCGGCTGCCAGTGTGGGTTGGTGAGGCTGGTGAGGACGTGGTCCTGCCAGGCGCCGTCCAGGAACAGGTAGTCGCGCGCGTACCCTTCCGGCGTGAACCCCAGGCGGCGCAGCAGGTTGCCGCTGCGCCGGTTCCACGGCACGTAGTTGGCCTGGATGCGGTGCATGTTCAGCTCGCCGAACACGTAGCGGATCGCCGCCTGCAGCGCCTCGTGCATCAGCCCGCGCCCCTCGCGCTCGCGGTCGATGCCGTAGCCGAGGGTGCAGTAGTACGCCGCCCCGCGCTGGAACTGAACGAAGTTCACGTTGCCCACCACGCGCCGGCCGCCCGGCCGCTCGAACATGAACATCCGCAGCGAGCGGTCGGTGCGGAACTCCGAGAGGGCGGCGTGCGCCTGCGAGCGCCAGAAGTCTTCGGTGAAGAACTCGCCCGTCATCCGCGGGCGCGATCCCGAAAGGTGCTCGCGGTTGTCGTGGAAGTAGCGGACGATCTCGGCCGCGTCGCCCGCCTCGGCCATGCGCAGGATCAGGCGCTCCGTCTCGATCACCGGGGGAGTGATGTGCATGTGAGGCGGCGGACGGGTGTCGGAGGGTTCCAGCACGAGCGTGCCGAAGCTACACCGGCCGCGCGGAGCCGCAACGGGGGCGGGAATGCGGGAGGGGAGAGTCCTGAGTACCGGGGTGCTGATACCGAGTCCGAACAGTCGCTGCCGGGCCGAACGGGAACCGGGATCTGGGCGTGTCCCTCCGCTGCGCTCCGGGCCGGGCTTCGCGCGCCGTAGGCAACGATACCGCCGTTGCCAACGGCGCCGAGCCGCCGCCGCGCCACGGCCCCACTCGTTTCCGCGGAGATCGACGCGGGCGCGCCGGCGTCTCGGCCCTCCGGGCGCGAATCCCTCACGCAATCCGCTCGCGGAAAGGGGTTCCCGGGGTCGGTACGAGTCCTGAGCGCTGAGCCCTGAATCCGGAGAGCCGGTGGGGATATCTGACGAAGCTGAAATCCTTCGACAGTCGATGTAGAGACCGCGGCGCCGGCTCCGACTGGTGTGTGCAAGCGCCATGAGGGCAGCTTGAGACGCGCCGACAGGGCACACGAACCCCGTGAAGGAGAACGACCATGCGCTTCCTGCTGATGATGCACACGCCCGCCGGCACCGGCGACTACGCGCTCTACGACTGGAGCCCGGAAGACTTCCAGGCGCACATCGCGTTCTTGAACGAGTACAACCGCGAGCTCAAGGCGGCGGGCGAGTGGGTGGACGTCCTGGCGCTCACGCCTCCGGCCAAGGGCAGGCTGGTGCGCGCGGGCAAGGACCCCGCGCCCATCACCGACGGGCCGTTCGCCGAGGCCAAGGAGTTCCTGGCCGGCTTCTGGATCGTGGAGGTGGAGAGCCCCGAGCGCGCCTGCGAGCTCGCCGCCAGGGCCTCGGCGGCACCCGGCCCCGGCGGAGAGCCGCTGAACATGCCGATCGAGGTGCGCCGGGTCATGCGCGACTGCCCCAGCGACGAGTGACGGCCCCGGCATCGTTCTGGTTTCCGGCCTGACCTGGCTCTCACGGAGGCCACAGAGGACACGGAGGAAGTCTCTGTGTCCTCTGTGGCCTCTGTGAGAAACCATGGCACCCGACTCCGAGCGACGCCTGGTGAAACGCTCGATGGAGGCAGCCGGCGGGACGTGGGCGTCCGGGCCGCGAGCTGGCTCAGTCGAACTCCAGCACCATCGTCTCGGGGAAGGGGCCGTCGAGCGTCACCTGACCCGCGCGGCCGGGGGCGCGGCGAAGGCCGTCCAGCCGCAGCAGCGCCGAGAGGATCTCGGGGATCTGCACGTGGTTCACGGCCAGCCCGAAGCACTGGTGCATCCCCCAGCCGAAGTGCAGGTAGCCGCGCACGTCGCGGTCGATGCGGAAGCGGCCCGGCTCGGGGAAGCCGTCGGGGTCGAAGGTGGCGGCGATCACGTCCACCAGCACGCCGCTCCCGGCGGCGATCCGCTTCTCGCGCGGCGTGCCCTCGCCCACCACGGCGCCGTTGGGGCAGAAGCGCGACATCAGCGGCGTGTGCGGGTTGAAGCGCACCGCCTCCCACGCGTACTGCCGCACCGTGTCCACGTCGCCGGAGCGCGCGGCGGCCTTGGCGCCGGCGAGCTCGGTGGGCCTGCGAAACAGCTCGTCCAGCGCCAGGATGCTGAAGCGCGAGGTGGTCTCCACCGCGCCCACCACCATCCCGGCCAGGTTCCGCCGCACCCAGTCGTCGTCGGCCCACGGCCGCTCGGGGCCGCCGAAGGCGATCAGGCGGCCCATCACGTCGTCGGCGTTCTCCACGCCGGCGGCGCGGCGGCGCGCGATCTCGCCGGGGATCCACGCCTTCAGCTCGGTGAACGACTGCAGCGCCGCCTTGCGCACGAACGGGTCGTCGATGGGGTTGGCGAACGCGTCCTGGAAGAGGTTGCGCAGCCAGCGCATCATCGTGGCGCGGTCGGGCCCGGGGAAGCCGAAGTAGTGGTCCACCGTGTCGGCCGCCACGGCCCGGGTGAGCCCCTGCACCGCCTCGATCCGCCGCGCCGGCCGCGCCGCCTCCACCCGCCGCGCCGCCCAGTCGCGCGCCATCCCCCGCACCCGGTCCAGATCGTCGTAGCGGGCGGCCATGCGCAGGGCGGCGTGGTCGCGCTCGTACTCGGGCCCGCGGTCCATCGCCAGGATGAAGGGGCCGTTGATGCGGTCGATCGACGGCCCGTTGATCTGCGAGATGGTGAAGTCGCGGTCGCGCGAGAGCACGTCCAGCACGTCGGCGTGGCGGCTCACCACCACGCGCGAGCCCAGCTTGAGCACCGGCGCGTGCTTGCGCAGCAGCGTGGACACCGGGCGCAGCACGCTGGGCCCCGTGAGCGCGGAGAAGACCATGCGCTTCAGGCGGATCCCCAGGCCGCCCTGCGAGTTGGGCGACGGGGGCTGCGGCGTGGACGGGGCGGCGGCGGCCGGTGGCGGCGCGAGAGTGCTCACGGCGGGGTGCCTTTCGGGAGGGGTGACGCGGGGGTGGTCGATCATCAGGGGGAGGCGGATCGCGGCCTCACCGGCATGATAGGCCCCGCGCCCCCGGCGAGACAATCCTTTTCCCGCCGCCCCCCGGCGCGCCCCGCGCCGCGCTACGGGTCTCCAGCCGCCGCGCGACGAGGGTTTTCGAGGCCCGCCCCGGGAGCCCGCCCGCGCCGGCTGGATCTCCAACTCCGGTCGCTACATGGGGATGCCGATCCACCGGGTGCCGGCCGCTTCGGCAGGCTCACGAGAGACTAGCGTTTCCCTTTTTCCCGCACTAATTTGCGTATTCCACGCGCGGTCGAACCGCTCGGTTCCCGCTCCTCGCGCGAAAATAGCTCGACTCGATCGCCGCTCCCGGCGAGCCTCCCATCCCGGCGCAGTCCGTTCCGCCCGTGCCGATCTCCGGCCCCGGCGTCTCCTTTCATCCGGTCCCTCTCCCTCATCCGCAGGAGCTTTCATCCGATGAGCGACATCACCAGCGGCCGCGGCGGCGACCGTCCGCCGGCCGTTCCCGCCGCGTCCCCCGACACCGTGGCGGCGACCCAGGCCGATCCGTCCGAAGCGCCGCCCCCGGCGTCGATCCCCTTCACCGGCCCCGTGGTGGGCGACGAGCAGGCCAGCCGCGACCAGATCGCGCGCGAGGCCCCGGTCTTCACCCGCGAGCGGCAGGCCCGCCGCGAGCGCGTGGCCGCGGTGCGCTACCGCGCGCCGCACGAGCAGGTGCAGTCGGCCCAGTCCGACGGGCGCACCAGCCAGGCGTCGCTGCTGGTGATGCCGCGGATCAAGGCCGGGCACATGGACGCGCTGCTGGCGCTGCTGCAGAAGGTGGCGAAGCCCGAGGCGGAAGACATCGAGACCAACGCGCTGATCCCGTTCGCCAAGCTGCGCACCGTGCACTTCATGCGCATCCTGGTGCACCAGCCCTCGCCCTCGGCCGACGCGCCGATCCCCACCTACAAGGGCGAGCCGCAGGCGCACGGCCCGGCGATCCCCGCCAAGCTCCTCTTCTCCACCGACTTCGACGGGCCGTTCGAGGCGCACCTCGACGAGCTGCTGCGCGAGGCGGGGCCGGGGCTGGACGAGGTGTTCGGGCACTGCGAGGGGTGGCCGGGGCACCAGGACCGCCGCGGCGCGCACGACTTCTTCCTGCTGCACCGGGTGCCGTCGAACACCTTCTACACGGGCACGATGAACCGCTCGGTGGACCAGATCCACCGCGAGGCGGCGCTGCGCGACCGGGTGGGCGACTTCCTGGACGAGCAGGTGGCGAAGGGGGCGCTCCCGCAGGACCCCGCCGAGGTCCGCCAGCGCATCCTCGACTTCATCGGCCGCGACCCCGAGCTGGCGTGGACGAAGGTGAAGCCGGGCGGCTACCCCAAGCTCCTCCTCCCGCAGTGGCTGATCAGCCGGCTGTGGATCCCCGCCGTGGTGGTGGTGCTGGCCATCTTCGGGGCGCTGTACGGCATCCTGCGGCTGGTGGTCTCGCCCGAGGCGGCGATGTGGGGCACGCTCGGCGTGGCCGTGGCGGTGGCGGTGCTCGGCGGCGCCGCGTTCGCGTACCTGGCGTACCTGTCGCGCACCGACCCGGTGATCGTGAACGGCGACGTGAAGGAGCACACCAGCGAGCTGGAGCGGACCGAGGACCGCATCGTCCAGAACGAGATGAGCTCGGTGATCTACATCAAGGAGCCGCTCTGGTTCAGGGGGATCGTGGTGCGCACGGTGCTGGCGTTCATCAACTTCTCGGCGAAGTACCTGAGCAACCAGGGGAACCTGGCCGGCATCCCCTCCATCCACTTCGCCCGCTGGGTGATCGTGGACGACGGGCGGCGGCTGGAGTTCTTCAGCAACTTCGACGGGAGCTGGGACAACTACCTGGGCGACTTCATCGACAAGTCGTCCAGCGGCCTCACCGCGGTGTGGAGCAACTGCGTGGGCTTCCCGCGCACCACCGGGCTCACCGGCGGCGGCGCGACCAACGAGCAGCAGTTCAAGGCGTACTCGCGCGACAGCCAGATCCCCACGCAGGTGTGGTACAGCGCCTACCGCTGGCTCTCGGTGAGCAACATCAACAACAACACGCGCATCCGGCTGGGGCTGTACGAGGACATGGACGAAGAGGCCACGCTGGCGTGGCTGCGCCGCTTCAGCGACGGCTCGCAGAGTGCCACGAAGCCCACGCAGCTCGACGGCAAGCCGGTCGCCCCGTCGCGCATCGACACGGCCGACGTGCAGGGGCTGGTGGCGCGCAGCTACCGCAAGCTGGCCGAGGCGTCGTACGTCCCCGTGCACTTCGGCGACGCCCCCGCCGCCGCGGCGCGGGCGTGGCTGGGCGGGGTGGCGGCGCGCGTGACGCCGGCGTCCAGGGGGAGCCAGGAGGTGTACCGCGAGGGCGTCGCGCGCAACGTGGCGCTCACCTACGACGGGGTCGCCGCGCTGGGGTTGGACGAGACCACGCTCGGCACCTTCGGCCGCGAGTTCATCGACGGGATGACGGGCGAGCACAGCCAGCGCGTGCTGGGCGACGACGGGCCCGAGCTGGAGCCGACGGCGTGGGCGTGGGGCGGGCCGACGACGGCCAGGGTGCACGCCATGCTCTTCCTCTTCGCCGACACCTCCGACCGCCTGAAGGACCTGGTCGCCGAGGAGGCCGGCCACGCCGCCGCCGCGGGCATCGCGCTGGGCGCGCCGCTGGGGAGCGTGATGCTGGCGGGCGACAAGGAGCACTTCGGCTTCCACGACGGCATCGCGCAGCCGCGCATCGACGGGCTGAAGAGCGACGCCGACGCGGCCAGCAACGAGCCCAAGGTTCCCGCGGGCGAGGTGGTGCTGGGCTACCCGAACGCGTACGGCCACCTCCCCGCCACGCCCAGCGTGCCGGTGACCGAGGCCACCAGGAAGCTCCTCCCCGCCGCCCCGCCCGACCCGTACGACACCACGCTGGGCGAGCGGCGCGACCTGGGGCGCAACGGCAGCTACCTGGTGTTTCGCCAGTACGCGCAGGACGTGAAGGCGTTCTGGAGCTACCTCGACGCGTCGGCCGGGCACGACCCGGAGCGGCGCAAGTGGCTGGGGGCCAAGATGGTGGGCCGCTGGCCCAACGGCGCGCCGCTGGAGGAGTTCCCCCAGGCCGAGCCCCCCGGGTTCGACGCCGCGACGGCGAACGAGTTCATGTACGGCAAGGACCTGCACGGCGAGCGCTGCCCGCTGGGCTCGCACGTCCGCCGCACCAACCCGCGCGACGGGATGGGGCCCACGCCGGCCGAGTCGCTGCTGGTGTCCGACCGCCACCGCCTGCTGCGCCGCGGCCGCGCGTACGGCCCGCCCCTGGCCCCGTCGTTCGACCCCGCCGACATCCTGGCCAGCAGCGGCGAGGGCGAGCGCGGGCT